>NZ_JAPTFX010000036.1:0-34999 GCF_030985895.1 Stenotrophomonas sp. Sm6012
CCCCCCCCCCCAATCGGCCGGATCCAGCCGCTGGCGCATCTGTGCCACCTCTTCCGGGGCGAGCACGTTGGGTATGTGCAGCAGCATGGTGGTTCCTCTGTGATGCGCGGGGGGGAGACGGACTCCCCCGCGTCTTGCCATCAGAAGCGGATGTCCGCGCTGAGCAGGAAAGTGCGCGGTGCGCCCGGGGTGTAACGGTAGCCGCTCTTGTTGATGCTGGCCACGTACTGCTTGTCGAACAGGTTGTAGCCGTTCAAGCGCAGCGACACGTGATCGTTCACCGCCCACGAGACCATGGCGTCGTACACCGTGTAGGACTTGGTGAATGCCGGCGTGCCGACGGCGCCGTCGGTACCGCGGTGCATGCCGGCGGCATAGCGCACGCCGCCGCCCAGGGTAATGCCATGCGGCAGCACGTAGCTGGTCCAGCCGGTGAACGTATCGTCCGGGGTATAGACCAGGTTGTTGGTGCCATCGGCGGCCACCTTGGCACCATCCTTCACATCGGTGTTCAAGTGGCTGTAGCCTGCGCTGATCGACCAGTTCTCGGACACGCGGCCCACGGCAGACAGCTCAACACCCTTCACCCGCTTGCTGCCGGTCTGGGTGGGGTTGCCGGCGTCGTCCAGCACGTTGGTATTGATTTCGTTCTCCACATCGGTCTGGAACAGCGCCAGGTTCACCGCCAGCGCATCCTCCATGAAGGCCCACTTGCTGCCCACCTCGAAGGTCTTGGCCTTCTGCGGGTCCAGCTTGGGGTTGTCGGCGCTGCTGGCCGAGCTGCTCAGCTGGAAGTTGGCACCGCCCGGCGGTTGCTGGGAAAGCGCGTAGTTGGCGTACACGCTGACCGTTTCACCCACCTTGTACAGCGCGCCCAGCTTCCAGTTCAGCAGGGTATCGGACGCGTCCAGCGTCGGGTTGCGCAGCACGGTGCCGGTGGGGTTGCTGCCACACACCGGGCCGCCGCGGCCGCCACAGACCGAGGCGCTGGCGTACTCGGTCTTGTAATGATCGGCACGCACGCCTGCGGTCAGCAGGAAGCTCTCGCCGAAGGACAGGGTGTCGAACAGGTAGATCGCCGAGGTGGTGGTCTTGCCGTGGGCATCGGCGCCGTTGTGCGCCCAGTTCAGGCCAGTGACGTTCCAGTTGGGGGCGTACAGGTTGGCAGCCGGCCAGCTGCTGCCACCGGAGGCGGCCTGACCGTAGCTGTCCAGTTCTTCGCGGGTGAATTCCAGGCCGGCACTCAGTGCATGGCCTACCGCGCCGGTGGAGAAGTCCGCGCGCAGGTTCAACTGATCGGTGAGGATGGTGTTGCGCTGATCCTTGAAGGTCGGCAGGCTGCGCGCAATGGTGTAGGTTGCAAGGTCTGCCGGGTTGATATAAGTGATGTTGCCGGTCGGACGCCCGTTCGCACCACGCACACCGGTGCCCATGAAGGCGGTGAGCAGATAGTCCTGTTCGGTGCGGCCCCAGCGTGCGGTATTGGTCAGGCGCACGCTGTCGTTGAAGTCGTGCTCGAAGCGGAACGTGGCCATCTGCGCGGTCACGTCATCGTGGTCGGCATGGGTGCCGTAGAAGTTTTCCGGGTCCACCGGATGGCCGGCCAGTGCTTCCAGCGTCGGCTGCGGGGTCCAGCCAGGCAGGCCCAGGGTCGGCACGCCGCCGTCGGGCACGTTGTCCTGCTTCACATAGAGCAGGTTGAGGTAGTAGCGGGTGGCGGTGCCCAGGCCGAAGGCCAGCGACGGCGCGATGCCCCAGCGCTTGTTCTGCACGTGGTCGCGACCGGGCTGGCCGCTGTCCTGCCACATGCCGTTGATGCGCAGCGCGCTGGTGGCACCCAGCGAGTGGTTCCAGTCGGCGGTGGTACGGCGTTGCTGGTCGCTGCCCAGCGAAACGCTGGCCGAGGTAGCGTCCTGCAGGTTGGCCTGCTTGCTGACCAGGTTGATGGCACCGGTCGGTGCCGAGCGGCCGTTGTCGGTACCGGCCGGGCCCTTGGTCACCTCCACCTGTTCGATGTTGAACACATCGCGCGAGATCGAGCCCAGGTCGCGCACACCGTCCACATACAGACTGTTGGAGGTGTCGAAGCCACGCATGAACAGCGCGTCGCCGGTGGTGGTGTTGCCGTTCTCACCGGCATAGAAGGTGCCCACGCCGGGGCTGTTGCGCAGCGCTTCGGTCAGCGTGGTGGCGCCCTGCTGGTTGAACAGGTCGCTGGTGATCACCTGGATGGTCTGCGGGGTGTCCTGCAGACGCTGGGTGAACTTCGGCGAGGCCACCTTGTCGGCCTTGTAGCCGCGGGTGGCGTGCACATCGATCTTGTCCAGGGTGCGCGTGTTGTCGCCGGCTTCGGCGTGGGCCAGCGCGGGAAGGGCCGCCAGGCCGAGGCCGGCTGCAAGACTGGCGGTGGCCAACGGCAGGGTACGAAGCGGAGAAGCGTGCTTGCGGCTCTTGATCGGTTTCATGGGCGTCTGCAGAGAGGGAACAGGAAGGGGCGGCCGACGCAGGCGGCGCGGCAGCAGGGCATGGAGCGAAAGGGGGACGTGCGGAAACGACTGCGCAGCGCGCAGCAGAGCGTCAGGCCAACCGCAGGGGCGGTGCCTGTGAGGGGGGCTGGCGTCGGTCCGGCGCGTGCACCGCAGAAGCCGGTGTCATCGTCGCCGGAGCGTCCGACGGGGCACGCTGTGGGTATTGCAGGCAGAGCCATCGCAGCACCGCTGGCTTGTCGCTGCGACTACCATCAGGTTCGGACTCAGCGCGGTGCATCGCCTGTTCGTGCGGCAGTGCATGTGGCGGAGACGCGGGCGCAGCACCCTGGGCGTGTACCGTGGGCATGGCGGCGGTTGCCGTACCACGCCCTTCGTGCAAGGCCGACCAACCCAGCACCAGCGTCAGCAGCGCGGCCACCAGCAGCGGCCACCCTTGGCGGGCGAGCTGGCACAGCATGGCGGCGGGCGCGGGCGAAGCCATGGCGCGGGGCGGATTCGTTACGAAGATGTTACGTAGAATAACATCAACGATAATGATTCGCATGTGCGCGATGGGGCGGGCTGCCAGGATGGCCCTACGAGGCCCTGAACGGGCGCTCAGCCGCTTCCGGCAGCTTCACCCCGTGGGTTGGCTGCCCCGGGGGGGCGCCTCAGTCGCGGTCGTCGCGGGTCCAGATGGCGTCGTGTTCACGCTTCACCGGGAACTTGGGCACCGGGGTGTAGGCCGGGGCGCATAGGGCGCGGCCATCGCGCACGTCGAAGCGCGCGCCGTGCAGCACGCACTCCACGCTGCCCTCGGTGGTGTTGAACTCGCCGGAGGACAGCTCGAACTCTTCATGCGTGCACTGGTCCTCCAGCGCATACAGCTCGCCATCGAGGTTGAACACCACGATCGGGGTGCCGGTCACTTCGTCGAACACGCTCTTCATTTCACCCGGCAGCAGTTCGGCGCCGGCACAGACGAAGGTCCAGGCCTCGTTCACGCGGTGGCTCCGGCCAGCGGCTTTTCCAGGATCTCGAAGCGCAGGTCGTCGCGCTTGGGAATGCCGAAGCGTTCGTCGCCATACGGGAACGGCTTCTTGATGCCGGTGCGCTGGTAGCCACGACGCTCGTAGAAGGCGATCAGCTCGTCGCGAACGTCGATCACCGTCATCTGCATCACCGGCACGTTCCATTCGCGCGCGGCGTGCGCTTCGGCCGCATCCATCAGCTGCTTGCCGACGCCGCCGCCCTGCTGGGCCGGGTCGACCGAGAACATGCCGAAGTAGCCCTTGCCGTCGACATCGGCGACGTGGGCGCAGGCCACCAGCCGGCCCTCGCGTTCGGCCAGCAGGATGGTCGAGCGGGGGCGGTCGAGGTCGGCCTGGATGCCTTCGGCGTCGATGCGGGCGCCGTCCAGCAGGTCGGCTTCGGTGGTCCAGCCGGCACGGCTGGCGTCACCCCGGTAGGCCGAAGTGACGAGGGCGATCAGGGCGGGGATGTCGGCCGGCGTGGCGGCCCGGTAGGTCAGGGTGGTCATGCGGGCATTCTAGATGGGGCACGCCTTCTGCGGCGCAGGTCCTGAGGCTGGGCGCGGACCGGAGTGGAGGCTGTTCCCAGGCTGTTTGCCGATCCTGTCGTGAATGTCGCCTTGACGCGATCTTCATGTTGGATTCATAAATGGGTGTAGATCGCGCTGGCCAGGGGACAGGTCCTGCTGTCTGTGCGCGCATTCAAGGACGGACGATCCAAGGAGGATCCCCATGCGGTTCCGCATCACGCTCCGCTCGCGCCATGCCGGCCCGATCAGGTCTTCGCTGCTGCTGATGGTGACGGCCCTGTCGCTGGCGCCGGCACTGGCCTCTGCCCAGATCGTTCCCACCTGGCGCCAGGAATACGACAAGCGGCTGAAATACGGCGATCTGGTCGAGCCGCTGAAGGGGGACATCTTCGGCGAGAAGGTCAACCTGTATGACGGCTCTGTCAGTTTCAGTGCCACCGATATCTCTATTCCCGGCAACGGTGGCCTGGCGGTGTCGCTGGGCCGCAGCTATGGAGATATCGGCGGCAGCGCAAACGACAACGAGTACGGAAACTGGACGCTGGATATCCCGTCGCTTTCGGGCACCTACGGAGATCAGCCGGAAACGGCGGTGGCAGGTCATTGGACACCGAGCGCGCGCTGCTCGACTGTCTCCGCACCTCCGTCATTGGACGTCTGGAACTACAAGCACACCCAGACAATCAGTTTCGCACCCCATACCTATTGGGAAGGAGTGCGGTTGTCACTGCCTGGCGGCAGCGGTGAAACGGTACTTGCCGGCAGCGGAGATGCGCGCCAGCCCACCCCGCAACTTGGCATGCCCGCCCCGTGGAATACCAAGGGCGGATGGTTCTTCTCCTGCCTCAGTTCCCTCAAGAGCGGCCAGCCGGGCGAAGGCTTCCTGGGACATGCGCCGGACGGAACCAAGTACTACTTCGACTGGATGGTGGCGCGCCACAACGACCCGGCTGTCATGCAGCCCTACGACACCGTCACCCATTCGACGCTGCAGCGGAAGAAGGTCTTCCTCTATCCGTCGCAGGTCGTCGACCGATTCGGCAACTGGGTCCGCTATGAGTGGAGCGGCGGGCGCCTGGATCGCATCATCGCCAGCGACGGGCGCAGCATCAGCCTGACCTATGACTCGCAGGGACGCATCGCAACGGCGGTGGCGGCGGGCCGTACCTGGACCTACGGCTATACGCCGACGGGAACGCTGCAATCGGTCACGCTGCCCGATGGCACGGCCTGGAGCTATGACCTGCCTCCGGTCAATGTGACGAAGAAGTACCAGGAGTACACCGGGCAGGACGTCTGGGCCTACATGGAAGTCCCGGCGTTGTGCGCGAAGACGAACAAGATCGTGCAGACCGAAGTGGCGGCGTCCATCACCCATCCCTCTGGAGCCGTCGGAACCTTCGTGTTCCGACCCTTCCGGCATGGGCGCAAGAACGTGCCATTCAACTGCCAGACGTCCGGCGACGACCAGCTGCTGGCCGATGGGTGGAACCTCACGCCCATCTACCGCGACGCGATGTCGCTGGTGGCAAAGCGGATCAGCGGTCCGGGGATGCCCACGGCGCAATGGAGTTATCAGTACACCAACCTGGGGTGGGAATACGACAGGCGGGTTGACCAGGCCGGCTGGCCAGCGATCCCGGTCGGGCAGGCGGAACCGAAGATAACGATTGAAACCCTGCCCGATGGGGTCATCCGGACATACGAATTCGGCAAGGAAGTCGGCTACAACGACGGTCTGCTGCTGTCGACCAGTACCAGCGCGGGCGGCACTGTGGTCCGCACGGAGCGCAACAACTATTACCCGGACGCGCAGATTGCCAATGCACCGTTCCCGCGTGAGGCGGGACGAAATCTCAAGTACGGGGCGACCGAGCTTGGGGAGCATCTGAATCGGCCGGTGCAGAGCACGGTCGTGAACCAGGACGGCGTGCAGTTCACCCGCACGGTACAGGCCTTTGATGCCTTCGTCCGCGAAGTCACGGTGGACGAAGGGAATTCCGCCGGCCAGAGCCGGACCCGGACGACCGGCTATTACGACAATCCCGCCTTGTGGGTGAATGGTCAGGTGGCACGCAGCCTGCTCAACGGCATCGAGGAGTCGCGCACCGAGTTCGACCCGGCCAATGCGCTCCCGCTGCGCGCCTATGCATTCGGCCGCCTGGCGCAGCAGGTGACCTATGCCGCTGACGGTACGGTGGCATCGGTGGCCGACGGCCGTGGCAACACCAGTCACCTGTCTGGATGGAAGCGCGGCATCCCGCAGCAGCTGCGCATGCCGGCCACACCCGAGGCGCCCAATGGCGCAGTGCGTACCGTTGCGGTCGATGACAATGGTTGGATCGCTTCACTGACCGATGAAGTCGGCGCAACCACCAGCTTCAGCTACGACAGCATGGGACGGCTGCGCAGCCAGCAGTTTCCAGGTGGCGATGAAGTGAACTGGAACGGTGTGACCATGGACCTGCAGCGGCTGGGCGGTGCCCAGCTGGGTGTGCCGGCCGGTGCGTGGAAGCACTCCCGTACCCAGGGCGGACGCCGTACCGACACCTATCTGGACGCCATGTTCCGTCCGGTACTGGTTACCGAGAATGCCAACAACGCGCTCGACAGCGCGGTGGTGACCCGCTACGACAGCAGTGGCAAGACGGTGTTTGCGTCGTACCCCACGCGACAGCTCACCGACATCAATGCAGCAATGACGGGCACCACGACGCAGTACGACGCGTTGGGCCGGCCGGTGGTGGTCAGCCAATCGTCGGAACTGGGCGATCTGGTAACGCGCACCGAGTATGTGGGCAACGTGTCGGTGAAGGTTACCAACCCGCGCGGGCAGGCCACCACCACGCGACATCTCGCCTACGATCAGCCCAGCTATGAGATGCCACTGACGCTTCAGCATCCGGAAGGCGTGGTGACCGAGATCCAGCGTGACACGCTGGGCAAGCCGTTGGCGATCACCCGCCGCACGGCCGATGGCAGCCAAGCGTTGACCCGCCGCTACGTCTATGACGGTTACCAGCAGCTGTGCAAGACCATCGAACCGGAAACCGGCGCGACGGTGCAGGACTATGATGCGGCCGGCAACGTGCTGTGGTCCGCAGCCGGGACCGGCCTGGGCAGCGCGGCCGACTGCAATCGCAGTGAGGCCTTTGCCAGCGGCCGTGTGGTGGTGCGCAGCTACGATGCCGCCAATCGACTGTCGACCCTGACGTTCCCGGATGGGCGCGGAAACCAGCGCTGGTCCTACACGCCGGATGCCTTGCCCGCGGAAATCAGTACGCAGAACGACCCGGCCCGGCCGATGGTCGTCAACCGCTATCAATACAATCGCAGACGCCTGCTCAGCAGCGAGACGCTGCAGCATCCGGATCTGGGCAACCTGAGTCTGGCGTACGGCTACGATGCCAACGGCACGCTGGCCAGCAACACTTACCCGGGCGGACGCGTCGTCAGCTATGCCCCGGATGCGCTGGGGCGGGCTACAGCTGTCGGCGGTTACGCAAACAGCGCCAGCTATTTTGCCAATGGCGCGCTGGCGCGATTCGTTTACGGCAACGGCATCGCGCATACCCTGACCCAGAATGCCCGTGGCCTGCCGGAGCGCAGTCGAGATGCCACCGCTGCGGCCGCGGTGCTCGATGACAGCTACGATTACGATGCCGGTGGCAATGTGATGGCCATCTCCGACGGCCTGCCGGGCGCACCCGGCAACCGTGACATGACCTATGACGGCCTGGACCGGTTGCGTACGGTGACCGCGCCGGGCTTCGGCAATGCACTTTACGAGTACGACGCACTCGACAACCTGCGCCGTGCCAGGGTCGGCAGCCGCGACCGTACGCACTACTTCGATCCGAGCAATCGCCTGGTCAACGTGATCGAAACCGGGACGGGGGCGACCGTGACCGGCCTGGGTTACGACGTGCAGGGCAACCTGTCGGTCCGCAACGGTCAGGCATTCTCATTCGACTACGGCAATCGCCTGCGGGTTGCGGGCGCGGCGGAGAGCTACGAGTACGACGCCCATGGTCGCCGGGTGAAGGCCAGCGCCAGTGGCAAGGGGGCGATCTACTCGTTCTACGACAACGGCGGCGTGCTGCGTTTCCAGCGCAATGAGCGCACCGGCAAGCAGACCGACTACCTGTACCTGTCCGGCAGCCTGGTGGCCCAGGTGCACGGCGCAGCAGCCCCCGCGGCGCCTGCGCTGAGCGCGCCCGGCTACATCACCGAAGGCAGCGTGAACCTGACCTGGAGCCCGGCCGGCGGGGCCAACCGCTATGAACTGCAGCGTGCGCTGGCCGGCGCCTGGAGCACCGTCTTCGACGGCGCGGCGCAATCGTTCACCAGCACCGGCCTGGCGACCGGTACCTACCAGTTCCGCGTGCGCGGTTGCCGCGCGGTATGTGGTGAATGGAGCAACGTCGCTTCGGTTGCGGTGGCGCTGGCGCCGTCCACGGTGCCGGCCTTGAGCGTGCCGGCGACGGCCTTCAATGGAAGTTACGGCGTGAGCTGGTCTGCGGCGTCCGGTGCCGAGCGTTATGAGCTGGAGGAGAGCGCCAATGGTGGCGCCTGGGCCCAGGTGCACAATGCCGCGGGTCAATCCAGGGACTTCAGCGGCAAGGGCGCGGGCAGCTACGGCTATCGTGTCCGCGCCTGCAATCCGGTGGGATGCACCGCCTACAGCGCCAGTGCGGCGGTGACCGTGGTGTATCCGCCCGCGGGCGCGCCGGGAATATCGGCTCCGGCACGTTCCGCACCGGGCAGCATCGGCATTGGCTGGAACGGCGTGGCCGGCGCCACGCGCTACACGCTGCAGGAAAGCAGCAATGGTGGCGGATGGGTGACGCTGTTCGACGGTGATGCCGGCTCCTACGCCACTGCGGCACGCGGTGTCGGCAACTACGGCTACCGCGTTGCCGCCTGCAATGGCGCCGGCTGCGGTCCGTGGTCGGGCACGGCATCAGTGGCGGTGATCGGGCCGCCGGCCATCGAGCCGGTGATCAGTGCGCCGGGCCTGGTCAACGTGCCGCAGTACAGCCTGAGCTGGTCGGTGCCCGCCAACAGCGAGAGCTTCGTGCTGGAAGAGAGTGCCAACGGTGGTGGCTGGACGGTGGTGCACAACGGCGCTGCGAACAGCTTTGGTGCCAGCCGTGGCAAGGGCAGCTATGCGTATCGGGTGAGAGCCTGCAATTTCGTCGGGTGCAGCCCGTATTCGGGAGTCGTGACGGTGGCGGTGGTGCTGCCGCCGGCGGCAACGAGCCTTTACCTGGCGGAGTGGCTGACGACACGCAGGCCGCCCTATCAGGTGCAGTGCTCCGCAGGATGGAGTCCGGTGGCAGACGCAACGGAGTATCAGCTTGAGAGCGGCGGTGGTGGCCAACGTCTGTACACGGGCCCCTCAACCTACGTGAATGACAGCGGTGGGACGTACTGCGCGCATGAGTATCGCGTGCGTGCCTGCAATGCAGGTGGGTGTTCCCCCTGGTCGGCCGAACGGCCGGTCACCCGCGGTGTACTGAGCTGGGACTAAGCCATGAACGGACTCTCTTTGCTGTTGATTCGAGTGGTACTCGCGCTGGTGGTGCTGGCGGCTTGTGTGGCGCCGGCGGCCGCTCAGGAGGTTGTCGAGTACATCCACACCGATGCATTGGGATCACCGGTGGCGATCACCGATGCCAATGGCCAGGTGATCGAGCGCACGGTGTACGAGCCGTATGGGGCGGTGGTCAACCGGCCGTTGACGGATGGGCCGGGGTACACGGGGCATGTGACGGACTCGGAGACGGGGCTGAGTTACATGCAGCAGCGGTACTATGATGCGGAGGCTGGGACATTTCTATCAGCCGATCCAATAGCCTCGTCAGTGGCTGCTTTTGGACGCTACGCGTATGCGCTGGGTAACCCGTATCGGTACCTTGATCCGGATGGAAGGCAGCCCAAGGATGCTCGGCAGGCTATTACTGGGAGCAAAATAAAAAACAATGGTATTGCGGCTGGGGTAAGAGTGGCGGCAATTGGAGGGGCTCTGCCGTCTGGCTTTACAAAGGAAAATGCACAGGCTCGATATGATGCTATGAAGGGTGTTGTTGATGCTACGAAGGATAAGATGGAGTCAATTCCGAACGCAAATTCAGACAGTGCCGCCAAGCTTTTTTCAAAGGTTTATCAGAAATACTCCATTAGATTCGGGTGGGAAGTGAGTGCGGAAATCGTTATGAAGAATAGCGGGGCTTTTCATCTTTCCGATATTGGGGTTTCCGCTGAAGTTCGTCGCGAAGACTGGTTGGGGGGCTCTGCTGGACGGCCGTTGCCTGGGGGTATCAACATTCATACGCATCCAGTTTTGGATGGCTTCAAGACTGCGTACTCGCCGTTCTCATATGGCGATATTAAAACCTTCAGCACGTCCAATTCCACAAATTATGTGTCCGATCCATCGGGGGTGTATAAGATGAATTCGAGTGGTGAGTCGGAGATGATCAAATGAAGCAGGTTGGGATCGTGGCTTCTATGGCGTTTCTTGCATTTCAGTTGGCGGCATGTCAAATGCATGCAGAAGATCATGCATCGCACAGAATTAACTGCGGAGGGACGTTGCAGAATGCATGCAGGGTGACTTTCAGGGCGCTTGCAAGCGATGCTAGTGAATTCAATGGCCGAATTATTCGAATTGAAGGTTATCTTGCTGTTTCTCGGGATCTATTTGTCCTGAATTCAAGTAAGGAATTTTATGAGGCAGGAGTGACGGACGAGACTTCTATCCGGATTAGAGGTCCAATGGATGTCCAGGAGCGCATCTTTCAGGAGCATGCTTACTCTTGGGTGTCAGTGATTGGAACCTTCAGGGATAGAGAAAAGACTGGAACAACCGAGGATCTATTGCTCGGGGAAATCTTCGCGCCTCTTGACGTGCATCCGTTGGGGTTGCCCTTCGAAGTTAAGCGCCAAACTTTCGGAGACGTGTTGCTTAATCTTGAGGACATCAAGTAACTTTCGATCTTTGCACTGATGATGGCGTGGCTGCCCCTGATGACAGAAATCAGGGGGCTCTAGGTCGCAGCAGGCGTCGTCAGCAATGCGTCTGAAAGTACTGCTAGCAAGATGCGCAGCAATGTCTCAGGCTTGATTGATGCTTGAGGATGGCAATGTGGATTCGAGAATGGAGGCGCAAGCTACGGCATTTCTGGCGATATTTCTTTGCATGAACAAGAGGCATTGGTGTTGTAGGTTTATTCCAGTTCCAAGGGTCCTCTGATGGTCTTTTGCAAATTGATGCTTGGTCCATTGCTGTTTCTTGCTGTGGCAGTGGGTTGTTCGGCCCATGAAAAAATTAGTGGGAACGTTGATGTCTGTTTGCCGGTCATAAGAGCATATGTTTCCGCGTCTCGGGGGTGGGCTGAAGATGTCTACGATGTCGCTCCTGAGGCTGGTGGGGGTGGTGGGCTCCGTGGGTATGCAGTAATGCATCACGCAGACAAAGTTAAGGTGCCTTCCGAAGAGCTCAATTCATTTCATGTTGATTTGGATTCAAAGTGCAAGGCTGTGGTTGGTGAGCTCGGGTATCAGTGATGATAGCCTGCCGTTGCGAGTGGTTATGTTTGCCGGTGCTCCTCGCAACAAAAAACGCCGCAGTTTCCTGCGGCGTTTTCATCTATCCCGAGCTTCGCCAGGTATCTCACCCCAGCAACTTCCGCACCTTGGTCAGCGCAGTCATGAACCGCTCGATCTCGGCGTGCGTGTTGTAGAACGCCAGCGAAGCACGGCAGGTTGCCGCTACACCAAAGTACTGCAGCAGCGGGTGCGCGCAGTGCTGGCCAGAGCGCACGGCTACGCCTTCCAGATCCAGCAGGGTGGCCAGATCGTGGGCATGCGCGCCGTCGATCAGGAACGAGACCACCGCGGCCTTCTCCGGCGCTTCGCCGATGATGCGCAGGCCGTCGACGCGGCGCAGCTCTTCGGTGAAGTGCGCCAGCAGTTCGGCCTCGCGTGCTTCCACGTTCTCCTGGCCGAGCTCCTGCAGGTAGTCGGCGGCCACGCCCAGGCCGATGAAGCCGGCGATGTTCGGGGTGCCGGCTTCGAACTTGTGCGGGGCATCGTTGAACACGGTGCCGTCGAAGCTGACTTCCTTGATCATTTCGCCGCCACCGAGGAACGGCGGCATCGCGTCCAGGTGCTCGCGGCGGGCCCACAGTGCGCCGGTGCCGGTCGGGCCACACATTTTGTGGCCGGTGATGGCGTAGAAGTCACAACCGATCGCGGCCACGTCCACCTTGCGGTGCGGCACGGCCTGCGAGCCATCGACCACGGTGATGATGCCGCGCTTGCGCGCTTCGCGGCAGATCTCGCGCACCGGATTGACCGTACCCAGCACGTTGGAGACGTGGGTGACCGCCAGCAGCTTGACCTCGGGGGTCATCGCTGCGCGCAGCGCATCCAGGTCGAGCGCGCCGTCGGGGGTGATCTCGGCCACGCGGATGGTCGCGCCGGTACGCTGGGCGACCAGCTGCCACGGCACGATGTTGGCGTGGTGCTCCATGCGCGACACCAGGATCACGTCACCGGCCTTCAGCCGCGGCAGCGCCCACGAGTAGGCCACCAGGTTGATGGCGAAGGTGGTGCCGCTGCACAGTACCAGGTCGCTGGGGCGCACGTTGAGGAAGCGCGCCAGCTTGTTGCGCGCACCTTCGTAGGCGTCGGTGGCTTCACTGCCCAGTGCATGCACCGCGCGGCTGACGTTGGCGTTGTAGCGGCGGTAGAATTCGTCCACCGCGCCGATCACCTGCACCGGCTTCTGGCCGGTGTTGGCATTGTCGAAATAGACCAGCGGCTTGCCATGCACTTCGCGCATCAACAGCGGGAAGTCGAGGCGGACGCGGTCCCAGTCGGGGGCGCCGGTGCGTTCTTCGATCGGGCGCGGCGTGGACAGGTTCATGCCACACCCGCCTCTACCAGCGCCTTGTCCAGGCGGCGTGCCAGCTGCTCGCGCAGTGCTTCCGGCAGGATCTTCAGCGGTTCATGGCAGAACGCGGCACTCAGCAGCGCCTGCGCCTGGGCCTGCGGCAGCCCGCGCGAGCGCAGGTAGAACAGCGCGTTGGCATCGAGCTGGCCGACGGTCGCGCCATGCGCGGCCTTGACTTCATCGGCGTCGATCACCAGCGTCGGCTGGGTGTCGATCTCGGCGTCGGCCGACAGCAGCAGGTTCTTGTTGGACAGGTTCGCGTCGGTGCCGTCGGCGCCTTCGCGGATCTGGATGCCACCGTGGAACACGACCCGGCTGCGGTTGGCGGCAACACCGCGCCACAGCAGTTCGCAGGTGGTATCGCGCGCGATGTGGTCGATGCCCAAGCGGGTTTCGACGTGGCGGCGGCCATTGCCGAGCAGCACGCCGTTGGCGGTCAGCTGGGCGTTGTCGCCTTCCAGGCGCACGTTCAGTTCATGGCGGCTGAGCGCGGCACCCAGTTCCAGATCGACGCGGTGGTACTGCGCGTCGCGGGCCAGCACCGCGTCGGTGCGCAGGAAGCTGGTCTGGCGCGCGCTGCCGGCCTGCACGCGGGCGTGCTTGAGCACGGCATCGCGGGCGACGTGGGCGTGCAGCACGGTGTTGTCCAGGTGGGCCGAATCACCCACGCTGAAGCGATGCTCGACCACGCCCAGGCTGGCGCCGGTGCGCAGTTCGATCAGGTGGCGGTGGTGCCAGGCCAGGTCGGTATCGCCGGCCACGCTGGCGAACACCAGCTGCAGCGGTACGTCCACCTGCACGCCTTCGTCCACGCGCAGCACCACGCCTTCATCGGCCAGGGCGGCGTTGAGGCGGGCGAAGATTTCCTCGCTGCGCTCGTAGCGGCGGCCGAGGAAACGCACCGCGTCCTCACCGTCGGCCAGCGCGGCCGACAGCGGCTGCAGCTGCACGCCGGCCGGCAGCGCCTGCACGTCGCTCAGCGCGGCATCGAGGCGACCGTTGACGAACACCAGCCGCGGCGCCGGGATGTCCTCCAGCAGCGTGGCGTCCAGCGCTGGGCCCTGCAGCGGCGCCGCAGCGAACGCACGGCGTTCCAGCTGGCGCAGCGAGGTGTACTTCCAGGCTTCGTTGCGGGCGGCGGGCAGGCCGTCGCGCAGGGCCGCATCCAGCACTTCGCGGCGCGCATCGCTGCCGCAGAAGGCCTGGGCCATCGAGTCGAGCAGCGCGCTCATCAGACCGCCGCCTCGCGCACCACGCGATCCTTCAGGAAGTCATAGCCGTGCGCTTCCAGTTCCAGGGCCAGTTCCGGGCCGCCGCTCTTGACGATGCGGCCATCGGCCAGCACGTGCACCACGTCCGGCTTGATGTAGTCCAGCAGGCGCTGGTAGTGGGTGATGACCAGGAACGAGCGATCGGCGGCGCGCAGCGCGTTGACGCCGTCGGCCACGCTCTTCAGCGCGTCGATGTCCAGGCCCGAATCGGTTTCGTCCAGGATCGCCAGCTTCGGCTCCAGCACGGCCAGCTGGAAGATCTCGTTGCGCTTCTTCTCGCCACCGGAGAAGCCTTCGTTGACGCCACGGTGCAGCAGTTCGTCCTTCAGGTGCAGCACGGCCAGCTTCTGTCGCACCAGCTTGAGGAACTGCATCGAATCGAGTTCCTCTTCGCCGCGTGCCTTGCGCTGGGCGTTCAGCGCGGCGCGCAGGAAGTAGGTGTTGTTCACGCCCGGGATTTCCACCGGGTACTGGAACGCCAGGAACAGGCCGGCGGCGGCGCGCGCTTCCGGATCCTGATCCAGCAGGTCGGTGCCTTCAAACTGCACGCTGCCTTCGGTCACTTCATAGCCGTCGCGGCCGGCCAGGACATTGCCCAGGGTGGACTTGCCGGCGCCGTTGGGGCCCATGATGGCGTGCACCTGGCCGGGCTTCACTTCCAGCGAGAGGCCCTTGAGGATTTCCTTGTCGCCGATGCGGGCGTGGAGGTTGTCGATCTTCAGCATGGTGGGGGTTTCCGTGGGGCGGGCCGCAGCCGGCCGGTAAAGAGAATGCGTTTGCGAGGAGCGGGGCGGGCGGTCAGCCCACCGAGCCTTCCAGCGAGACTTCCAGCAGCTTCTTGGCTTCCACTGCGAATTCCATCGGCAGCTCGCGGAACACCTGCTTGCAGAAGCCGTCGACGATCATCGACACCGCGTCTTCCTGGCTGATGCCACGGGCGCGGCAGTAGAACAGCTGGTCGTCGGAGATCTTGGAGGTGGTGGCCTCGTGCTCGACGGTGGCGCCCGGGTTCTTCACCTCGATGTAGGGGAAGGTATGGGCGCCGCATTGCTTGCCGATCAGCAGCGAATCGCACTGGGTGTAGTTGCGCGCGCCATCGGCATTGCGGTCGACCCTGACCAGGCCACGGTAGGTGTTCTGGCCACGGCCGGCGCTGATGCCCTTGCTGACGATCTTGCTCTTGGTGCGCTTGCCGACGTGGATCATCTTGGTGCCGGTGTCGGCCTGCTGGCGGTGGTGGGTCAGGGCCACCGAGTGGAACTCGCCCACCGAGTCGTCGCCCAGCAGCACGCAGGACGGGTACTTCCAGGTGATCGCCGAGCCGGTCTCGACCTGGGTCCAGGTGACCTTGCTGCGCGCGCCACGGCATTCGGCACGCTTGGTGACGAAGTTGTAGATGCCGCCGACGCCGTTCTCGTCGCCCGGGTACCAGTTCTGCACCGTGGAGTACTTGATCTCCGCGTCTTCCAGTGCCACCAGCTCGACCACCGCGGCGTGCAGCTGGTTCTCATCGCGCATCGGCGCGGTGCAGCCTTCCAGGTAGGACACGTAGGCCTTGTCCTCGCACACGATCAGGGTGCGCTCGAACTGGCCGGTGTGGCCGGCGTTGATGCGGAAGTAGGTGCTCAGTTCCATCGGGCAGCGCACGCCCTTGGGAATGAACACGAAGCTGCCATCGGAGAACACCGCCGAGTTGAGCGCGGCGAAGTAGTTGTCGCCCACCGGCACCACGGTGCCCAGGTACTGGCGCACCAGTTCCGGGTGTTCCTTGATGGCCTCGGACATCGAGCAGAAGATGATGCCCTTCTCGGCCAGTTCCTTGCGGAAGGTGGTCCCGACGGACACCGAGTCGAACACCGCGTCCACCGCCACGCCGGCCAGCTTGGCGCGCTCGTGCAGTGGCACGCCCAGCTTGTCGTAGGTGTCGAGCAGTTCCTTGGGCACGTCATCCAGCGAGGCGTACTTCGGGCCCTTCGGCGCGGAGTAGTAGCTGAGCGCCTGCAGGTCGATCGGCGCGATCTCCAGCTTGGCCCAGTCCGGCATCGGCATGGTCAGGAAGTGGCGGTAGGCGTCCAGGCGCCACTGCGTCATCCACTCCGGCTCTTCCTTCTTGGCCGACAGGGCACGGATGGTGTCCTCGTCCAGGCCCGGCGGCAGGGAGTCCGACTCGATCTCGGTGATGAAGCCGGCCGAATACTTGCGGCCGAGCTGCTCGTGGATCTCGCGGTTGGGGGTGTCGTCGTGGGCGACGTTTTCGATGATTTCGGTGGCCATGGGGGGGCTGCCTACGGATCAGGAGACGACGTCGACAGCGATGGTGCGGCGCTGTTCGTCATCGGCAAGGGGGAGAGGGGGCAGGATCTGCGCGAGGGTGACATCGCGCAGGGCCTCGGAGACCACGTCGTTGATCAGCCGCCAGCTGCTGCGCGCGCCGCACTTGGGCGCCATGCCGCACTGGTGGTGGTCGTGGCTGCATTCGGTCAGGGCCAGCGGCCCTTCCATTGCCTCGACCACTTCGAACAGCGAGATCTCGAGGGCCGGGCGGGTCAGGCGGTAGCCACCGCGGACACCGCGCAGGCCCTCGACCAGGCCGGCCTGGGCCAGCGGCTTGAGCACCTTGCTGACGGTGGGCGGCTCCAGACCGGTGAATTCGGCCAGCTCGGTGGCACTGAGTACCTCGCCCGGACGGGCGGCAAGCACGGTCAGCACGACGGTGGCGTAATCGGTGAGTTTGGTGACGCGCAACATGGGGATGCGAGTGGTTCTTAAAGCGGACTGAAATTGTACGCTTTTATTCGCCGCCATCCAACCCGGGCATTCAGCCGGCGCTGGGACCGGGCCGGGAGGGACGCACCGGGGCCGTTGCCAGGGCGCAATGCTGCGCCAATGGGGTGATTTTCGCAATCACCCGGAATGGGCGAGAATCCCCGTTCCATTCGCTGCAAACAGCCCGTGCCGATGCCGAAGAAGATCCAAGCCCGCAAGTCCGCCATCCATGGCAACGGCGTGTTCGCCGTGGCCCCGATCAAGCAGGGCGAGCGCGTGATCCAGTACAAGGGCCTGCTGCGCAGCCACGGCGACGTTGATGCCGATGACAGCGGCGACGTCGAAAGCGGCCATACCTTCCTGTTCACCCTCAACGATGACTGGGTGATCGATGCCAACTACAAGGGCAACGACGCACGCTGGATCAACCACAGCTGCGACCCGAACTGCGAGGCGGTGATCGAGGAAGACGAGGACGGCGACAGCCGTGGCGACAAGGTATTCATCGAGGCCCTGCGCGATATCAAGGCCGGCGAAGAGCTGACCTACAACTACGGCATCACCCTGGCCGAGCGCCACACCGCGAAGCTGAAGAAGATCTGGGAGTGCCGCTGCGGTTCGCCCAGGTGCACCGGCACTACCGCATGAGTCTCCACCTGCCGTGCACGGTTGTGTCACCGCCGTTCAATGGCTCCTCGCGCACGCTGTCCGCTCCTTTCGATGGAGCATCCGACATGGCTCAGCGTCTCAGCGGCAAGCAGATTGCCATCCTTGCCACGCACGGCTTCGAACAGTCCGAACTGACCGAACCCAAGCGCCTGCTGGAGGCGGAGGGCGCAAGGGTCAGCGTGGTATCGCCTGCGAAGGAGGCGACCATCAAGGGCTGGAAAGACAAGGACTGGGGTGGCGTGGTGGCAGTAGACGTGCCGCTGGACGAGGCCGATGCCGGCCGCTTTGATGCCCTGGTGCTGCCCGGTGGTGTCATCAACCCGGACACGCTGCGCACCGACGAGGCGGCGCTGGGATTCATCCGCAGCGTCGCCGAGGCCGGCAAGCCGGTAGCGGCCATCTGCCATGGTCCGTGGCTGTTGATCAACAGCGGCCTGGCCGATGGACGCGAGCTGACCTCGTGGCCATCCCTGCAGCAGGACCTCGCCAATGCCGGCGCCAAGTGGCGCAACGCCGAGGTCGTGGTGGATGGCAATGTGATCACCAGCCGCAAGCCGGATGACATTCCGGCTTTCAGCGAGGCGGTAGTGAAAGCGCTGGTGGCGTGAGGCCGGCCCTGCCTTACTTGCCGAGGATGCCGGCCGGCACCAGGTTGCCCAGGTTCTGGTTGAAGGTGACCACCAGCTTGCCGTTCTTCACCTGTGCCGACTGCACCTGCAGCGCGCCCAGCACGCCGGCCATGGCCGGGTCCAGCTTGTAGATGGGCTCGCGCTGGGCGTAGTCGCTCAGCCAGGCATTGAGCAGGCCACGGGTGCGCGAATCGAGACGGCCACCCTGGTTGGCCGGGGTGAAGTCATCCACGCTCGGCTGCTGCAGGTGGAAGCCTTGGGTCTGTGCGTCATAGCGCAGGCCGCTGCTGAGCTTCACCGTGCCCAGCTTGGCCGGGTTGCCGCCGGCGGTGGCCAGTGCCACGTCCATGCCCAGGTTCAAGCGTTCGCCGGCCGGCAGGCTCAGCTGCGGGTGGCTCATGGTCAGGGCGATCAGGCCGCCCAGCGCGTCCTGGGTGCGCGGGAAGCTGCCGTCGAGGTACTGCTGCACGTCGCTGGCACCCACCGACAGTTCGCGGCCGGAAATGGAGGGGGCGGCCTGCGCACCGATCGCGGCAGCGATCAGCACGGTGGAGGCGGCGAGGCGGGTCATCAGGGAACGCAGGCGCATGGCAGTGACCGGTGGCTCTGGAATGGATGGAAGAAAGAGTAGCCGCGCCGGCTGAATCGTGCGTGCATGCGGCTGCAACGGTTCAGTCCAGCGTTGGCTGCAGGCGCGCCGACTGGATCTGCCAGGCGCGGCCGTCGCTGCTGGGCTGCACGCGGTACCAGCCGCTGAAATGGAAAGTGCCGTTGGCGGTGACCGCACGCACCTGCACCGGCACCTCCAGCAGCTGAGCGGGCTGTGCCGGGCTGCGGGCAATCGGCGTACTGCTGCGCAGGTGAAGCGTGCGTACATCCTGCAGCTGGCGCAGCGCGGCGTCGTCGGCATGCCGGGCGTCGCCAGGAGGGAAGGTCCAAGCCGCATCACTGGCGCGGCGATCGCGATTGAGCAGTGCGCGCACGTAGCGGTTGAGCATCACCGAGGGCGGCTCGGCATCGGGGGCCACCGCAGCGAACAACGGGTCGACCGAAGGCGACTGCGCAGCGGGTGGGTCGCCGCCGGGCACTGCGGTTGGCGACGCGCTCGACGGCTGATCGGTGCTGGCCGGTATCGCGGCAGGTGCCGCATCCGGTGCGGCTGCCGGCCGCGAGCAGCCCAGCAGCGCCAGGGGCGCAATCAACAACAGGATACGGCGCATGCCTGCCTCCTCCCCGAGGCAACCGTGAGAGCGCCAGTGTATCGAGTGCGCGGCGGTCAGCGCGAGGAAGGCAGCTGGGCCAGGGCGTCCAGTGCCGGCAGCACCTGTGCGGCGATGGCTGCCAGCGCGTGGCCGTCGGTCTCGGCGTGACGCTGTACGATGTCGCGCAGCAGCTGGCTGGCGATCACCAGGGTGGCGCGCTCGTCGCCACTGATGCCCGCCGTGCGCGGCGCAGCTTCCAGCAGGCGCATCAGGTCGCGGCTGGCGCGGTGCTCCAGTTCGATGGTGCAGCGCCCGGTGCACTGCACCCCGTCCTTTTCGATGGGGGTCACCGAGATCCGGTAGCGGGTGGAGGGGCTGGCCATGAGGGGTGCTCGCCGTAGCTGTGGAGGATGTGCCCACGATAGGCAAGCCCGCGGCCGACGGCGACGGCCGGCGCTGCACGCAGTGTTCCACCCGGTACGTTCCGGGCCTGGACCCGGCCGCGCCCGGTCAATGACGACGGGCCTGAGCGCGTATTTCCCGGGATCCGGCAACGCTGTGTTGCGGGCGCGGGGCAGGGCAAAAAAAACGGGACGGCCACAGCCGTCCCGTCGGAGTCCGCGTCGGGGCGCGCGCTTACAGCGCGGCGTCCTTCAGCTTCTTCAGCGGACGCACCTTCAGCTTGGTGGTGGCCGGCTTGGCGGCGAACCACTGTTCTTCCTTGGTGAACGGGTTGATGCCCTTGCGCTTCGGCTTGGCCGCCACGTTGACGGTGGTGATCTTCAGCAGGCCCGGCAGGGTGAAGGAGCCTGCGCCCTTCTTGTGCACCGAGGAGGCGACGGCGCTTTCCAGCGAGGCCAGCACAGCGCGGACGTCCTTGGCGACGACGCCGGAGGCTTCAGCGATGTGTGCAACCAGGCCGGACTTGGTCAGCACTTCCTTGATCGGCTTCGGAGCGGCCGGCTTGGCGGCTGCCTTCGTAGCGACTTTCTTCACTGCCTTCTTCGGGGCAGCCTTCTTAGCGGTCTTTGCCATGGTTTCCTGTTCCGTGAACGGTTGGTTGTTTGGTCGGCGCCGAACCCCGTCGGCAAGCGCAATGTAGGGCAACTCTCGGGCGCCGCCAATAGCCCGAAGCGTGGAAAGTGCATGTTTTTTCATATCCAGGCCGATTCAGTACATGGCCGGTGGTGGGGAATGGGGCCGTCCTGGCATGCCTGGCAGCCGCTCGCCGATCGTCAGGGTGTTGCGCGAAACCACTGAAATAAAGGGAGAAATGCAGGCCGGGCTGGCGAGGGAGTGTCCAGCTGCCCGGTTTCCAGCGGACGATTGGCATGCGGCGGAGCGACGCAGGGATAACGCGGTCCGTGCGAGGGTGACCGTTCATCACCGCCACGCAGGAGCAGCACATGGGAATCTCGCGACACGCCACCGCGCACTGGGAAGGCGATCTGAAGTCGGGCAAGGGACTGTTGAGCACGCCGCAGAGCGGGCTGCTGGACAAGACCCGCTACGGCTTCAACAGCCGTTTTGGCGACGAGAAAGGGACCAATCCGGAAGAGCTGATCGCTGCCGCGCATGCCGGCTGTTTCACCATGGCGCTGTCGGCCAAGCTGGGCGAAGCGGGCTTCACCCCGACCTCGCTGGACACCGAAGCCAAGGTCGACCTGTCGCTGGAAGGCGGTCCGCAGCTGTCGCAGATCCGGCTGAAGGTGAAGGCAGTGGTGCCGGGCATCGACGCCGCACAGTTCCGCGCCATCGCCGATGACGCCAAGCAGAACTGCCCGGTGTCCAAGGCGCTGAGCGCAGTGCCGATCAGTCTGGAAGCCGAGCTGGGCTGAGGGTAGTGCCGGCCTCTGGCCGGCAACCGCATGATGTCAAGGTCCAGGTAACAGCCGGCCAGCGGCCGGCTCTACCAATCGATGGTGCCGGCAATCACCGTCTGCACCTGGCCCCCCGACCAGACCTCGCCGTCTTCATCGACCCGCAGGGTCAGGCGCGCATCGTGGCCGACTTCGCGGCCCTGGCTGACTTCGAACGGTGCGCGGCCATGCGGCAGCGCATCGCGCAGGTCCAGCCATGCCGCCAGCACCGCGTTGGCGGCGCCCGAGGCCGCATCCTCGAAGCGACGGCCATTGCCGACGAAGGCGCGCACGGCCAGATCGAATCCCTCGTTGCCATCGGCGAACGCATAGGCAAACACGCCCATGCTGTCGGTGGATTCGGCCAGCGCGGCTACCGCATCCCACTCCGGATGCAGGCCGCGCAACGCGGCTTCATCGGCCACCTGCACCACCCACCAGCTGCGCCCGCCCTGCATGCGGGCCGGCGGCAGCGTGCCCAGCGCCCAGCCCTTCAGCGCGGCCTGCAGGCGCGGATCGCTGGCTTCGGTGGTCTCGGCCAGCTGTGCCCGTGGGGTACGGATGGCAATGCGCTGCTGCGCGCCTTCTCCGCTGACGCGCAGGGGCAGGGCGCCCGCGATGCCGTCCTGCACCAGCACGCCGTCAACCGGCGCTGCCAGGCCTGCCTGCAGCACCGCATGCGCGGTACCGACGCTGGGATGGCCGGCGAACGGCACTTCCTTCTGCGGGCTGAACATGCGCAGCCGGTAGCTGGTGCCTGCCGCCTGCGCCGGGAATACGAAGGTGGTCTCGGGCAGGCGTGTCCAGCGTGCGATGGCCTGCATGCTGGCATCGTCCAGGCCTTCGGCATCGAGCACCACGGCCAGCGGATTGCCGGCGCCGGCACGCGGGGAGAACACATCCAGCTGCAGGAAACGGCGTGCGGACATCAGGCAGGAACTCCAGTAAACAGGCGGCATAGGGTAGCGCGGCACACGAAAAAGGGGACGGAGGGAATCAGGTCGCTTGTGGCACAAACGACTTGATTCCCTCCGTCCCCTTTTTTCGGCGTTACCAGCTGATCTGGCCGTCGATCACCGGCTGCACCTGGCCGCCGATCCACACCGTGCCGTCGGCATCCACGCGCACGTGGACGCGGCCGTCGCGGCCGACTTCGCGGCCCTGGCTGGCGACATAGGCGCCGCTGCCGCCGGGCAGCGCGCCGCGCTCGCGCATCCAGGCACCGATCAGCGCATTGGCGCTGCCGGTGACCGGGTCCTCGGGTACGTTCACCGCATCGCCGGGGCAGAACGCGCGCACGACGCGGGCATGGTCCGTGGCGGCTTCGTCGGCGAATACCGCGACGCCGGTTGCGCCGGTGGCATTGGTCCAGTCGCGCAGGGCGGCCATGTCCGGGGCCAGACCGCGCACGGCGGCGGCGTCGCGCAGCGGCAGCAGCCACCAGCGCGGGCCGTTGTCCCACAGTTCGGGCGCATGCCCGGCGGTGGCCAGCGCCAACAGCGGTCCGGGCACCTGGCCCGGGTCGGTCGGCAGGCGCTGTGCCGGCGGGCTGGCCAGTTCGATGGTTGGAGAGGTGGCGGCACCGCTCACCCGCACCGGCAGCACGCCGGCAGCGCATTGCTGGACCAGCGCGCCGCCGTCGCGCGGCGTTGCCAGGCCGCAGGTGACTGCAGCCCAGGCCGCGCCCACGCTGGGGTGGCCGGCGAATGGCAGTTCGCTGTTCGGGGTGAAGATGCGGATGTGGTAGTCGGCGCCGGGGGCGCTGGGCGGCAGGAAGAACACCGTCTCGGACAGGTTCAGCCACGCGGCAAGGGCCTGCATGCGGGCACTGGAGAGCCCATCGGCGCCCAGCACCACGCCCAGCGGATTGCCGCTGCCGGGGTGGGGGGCGAAGACATCGAGCTGCAGGTAGCGGAAGGCGGCCATCGGCGGGTCCATTGGGCTTAGAATCGAAGGTTCCGCCCCCTCGGGCGGCTCCCCCACCTTACACATAGCCTATCCATGTCAGCTTCCCCCCTTGTCGATCGTTGGATCGTACTGAAGTTCGGCGGCACCTCGGTGTCGCGTCGCCATCGCTGGGACACGATCGGGAAGCTGGCGAAAAAACGTGCGGAAGAGACCGGTTCGCGCGTGCTGGTGGTGGTCTCGGCGCTGTCCGGGGTCACCAACGAACTGACCGCGATCGCCGACGGTGCGCCGGACAGCCGCGACCGCGTGGCGGCGCTGGTCGAGCGCCACGAGGGTTTCCTGGTCGAACTGGGCCTGGGCCGCGAGGTGCTGGCCGAGCGCCTCGCCGCGCTGCAGGGCCTGCTGGATGACCCGCGTGCGGCCACCCGCCCGCTGGACTGGCAGGCCGACGTGCTGGGCCAGGGCGAGCTGCTGTCCTCCACGCTGGGCGCGGCCTATCTGCACGCCTCCGGCCTGGACATGGGCTGGATGGATGCCCGCCAGTGGCTGGACGCGATGCCGCCGCAGCCGAACCAGAGCGACTGGTCGCAGCGGCTATCGGTGAACTGCCAGTGGCGCGCGGACGCAGACTGGATGCAGCGCTTCCGCGCGCAGCCGACCCGCCTGCTGATCACCCAGGGCTTCATCTCGCGGCATGCCGATGGCGGTACCGCCATCCTCGGTCGCGGTGGCTCGGACACCTCGGCGGCGTACTTCGGCGCGCTGCTTGGCGCCAGCCGTGTGGAGATCTGGACCGACGTGCCGGGCATGTTCAGCGCCAACCCCAAGGACGTGCCGGACGCGCGCCTGCTGACCCGCCTGGACTATTACGAAGCACAGGAAATCGCCACCACCGGTGCCAAGGTGCTGCACCCGCGCTCGATCAAGCCGTGCCGTGACGCCGGCGTGCCGATGGCCATCCTCGATACCGAGCGCCCGCAGCTGCCGGGTACCAGCATCGATGGCAGTGCGGCTCCGGTGCCGGGCGTGAAGGCGATCAGCCGCCGCAACGGCATCGTGCTGGTGTCGATGGAAGGCATCGGCATGTGGCAGCAGGTCGGCTTCCTGGCCGATGTGTTCAATCTGTTCAAGAAGCATGGCCTGTCGGTGGACCTGATCGGTTCGGCCGAGACCAACGTCACCGTGTCGCTGGACCCGTCCGAGAACCTGGTCAACACCGATGTGCTGGCCGCGCTGTCGGCCGACCTGTCGCAGATCTGCAAGGTGAAGGTGATCGTGCCGTGCGCGGCGATCACGCTGGTTGGTCGCGGCATGCGCTCGCTGCTGCACAAGCTGTCGGACGTGTGGGCCACCTTCGGCCGCGAGCGTGTGCACATGATCTCGCAGTCGTCCAACGACCTGAACCTGACCTTCGTCATCGACGAAGCCGATGCCGATGGCCTGCTGCCGATCCTGCATGCCGAGCTGATCGACAGCGGCGCGATGCCGGTGGAAGAGACCGAAGTGTTCGGCCCGCGCTGGCGCGAGATCGCCGGCACCGTGCGCCCGCGTGGCACGCCGTGGTGGCGCGGCCAGCGTGCGCACCTGCTGCAGCTGGCCGATGCCGGTACGCCGCGCTACGTCTACCACCTGCCGACGGTGCGCGCCCGCGCCCGCGCGCTGGCCGCGATCAAGCCGATCGACCAGCGCTACTACGCGATCAAGGCCAACAGCCACCCGGCCATCCTGCAGCTGCTGGAGGCGGAAGGCTTCGGCCTGGAATGTGTCTCGCACGGCGAGTTGAAGCATGTGTTCCAGCACCTGCCGGAGCTGTCGCCCAAGCGCGTGCTGTTCACCCCCAGCTTCTGCCCGCGCAGCGAGTACGAAGCGGCGTTCGCGCTGGGCGTGACCGTCACCGTCGACAACGTCGAAGCACTGCAGCGCTGGCCGGACCTGTTCCGCAACCGCGAGCTGTGGCTGCGCGTCGATCTCGGCCGTGGCGAAGGCCACCATGCCAAGGTCCGCACCGGCGGCAAGGACTCCAAGTTCGGCCTGCCGATCGCCCGTGTCGACGAATTCGTGCGTGCGGCCACCGAGCTGGGCAGCCGCGTGGTCGGCCTGCATGCGCACCTGGGCAGCGGCGTGGAGACCGCGCAGCACTGGCGCCTGATGTGCGATGAGCTGGCCGGTTTCGCCCGCCGCATCGGCAGCGTGCAGACCATCGACATCGGCGGTGGCCTGCCCATTCCGTACAGCGACGAAGACGAGCCGTTCGATCTGGATGCCTGGGCCGAGGGCCTGGCCGAGGTCAAGGCGTTGCATCCGGCATTCCGCCTGGCGATCGAGCCGGGCCGCTATCTGGTGGCCGAATCGGGCGTGCTGCTGACCCATGCCACCCAGGTGGTGGAGAAGGACGGCGTGCGCCGCGTCGGCCTGGACGCCGGCATGAACACCCTGATGCGCCCGGCGCTGTACGACGCCTGGCACGACATCGAGAATCTCAGCCGCCAGGGCGGCTATGCCGAGGCCGCGTTCGATGTGGTCGGCCCGATCTGCGAATCCAGCGATGTGTTCGGCAAGCGCCGCAAGCTGCCGGTATCGACCGCACCGGACGATGTGATGCTGATCGCCGATGCCGGTGCCTACGGCTATGTGATGTCCAACACCTACAACCAGCGGGCGATGCCGCGCGAAGACGTGATCGAATGATCGCCACCCGCGCGCTGCACCCGCCCACCGACACGCCCCGCGCCATCCCGCGGACCCGTGCCTGACCGGATACACCATGACTGCTTTCGACAAACACCAGGTTTCCCGCTTCCGCTTCGTCCGCTGCGCATTCGCTGCGGATACCGGCGTGGCCAGGCTGGTCTACGCCTTCGATGACGGCCCGGAGATGGTGGAAACCATCACCGTGCCCGGCGCGCCGTTCGTGCTGGACGAGGCGCGTGCCGCTGCCGTGCAGCGCGCGCTGCAGCTGCTGCACCTGATTGCCGGTGTCAGCTACTACAAGGCGGGCGTGCCGGAGACGGTCAGTATCGACAGCTACGCGATCGATGCCGATACCGCGGCGCTGGTGGAGACGGTCTACCTCAACGGCCTGGGCGAATTCGCCTACCGCAACGGCCTGAACCTGCGCGGGCGCTTCCGCCTGCCGGTACAGGGCGAAGCGGTGCAGGCGCCAGTGCTGGGCCTGCAGCCGCATGCGCTGGTGGCGATCGGTGGCGGCAAGGATTCGCTGGTCAGCATCGAAGCGCTGCGCCGTGCCGGCGTGGACGAGACGGTGACCTGGATCGGGGGCTCGCAGCTGATCCGCGCCTGTGCCGAGCGTACCGGTCTGCCGACGCTGAACCTGGGCCGCGCGCTGGCGCCGGAATTGTTCGAGCTCAACCGCCAGGGCGCCTGGAACGGTCATATCCCGGTCACGGCGGTGAACTCGGCGATCATGGTGCTGGCCGCGCTGCTGCAAGGCGTGGATCAGGTGGTGTTCTCCAACGAACGCTCGGCCAGCTACGGCAGCCAGATTCCGGGCACCGGCGAAGTGAACCACCAGTGGTCGAAGGGCTGGGCATTCGAGCAGGCGTTCGGCAGCCATGTGCAGGCGCACGTCGCCGCGGACCTGCACTACTACTCGCTGCTGCGGCCGATGTCGGAGCTGGCGGTGGCCCGCCAGTTCGCCAAGACCGATTTCTACGACGCGCACTTCTCCAGCTGCAACCGCAACTTCCACATCCTTGGCGAGCGCCCGGTGAACCGCTGGTGCGGCGTCTGCCCGAAGTGCCACTTCGTGTTCCTGGCGCTGGCCCCGTTCATGCCCAAGACGCGCCTGGTGCGCATCTTCGGCCGCAACCTGCTGGACGATGCCGAGCAGGCCGGGGGCTTCGATGCGCTGCTGGAATTCCAGGACCACAAGCCGTTCGAGTGCGTGGGCGAAGGCCGCGAATCGCGTGCGGCGATGGCGACGCTGGCGCAGCGCCCGGAATGGAAGGAAGACGTGCTGGTGAAGCGCTTCTGCAACGAGATCCAGCCGCAGCTGGACGCCGCCGAACTGGAACTGGCGCCGCTGCTGCAGCTGCAGGGCGAGCATCGTGTCCCGGCTGTGCTGTGGGAACGGGTGCGTGAAGATTTCGAAGCTTGAGGGAAAGCGCGTTGCGCTGTGGGGCTGGGGTCGTGAGGGCCGTGCGGCGTTCGCCGTGCTGCGTGAGCGGCTGCCGGCGCTGCCACTGAGCCTGTTCTGTCCGGCTGCTGAAGCCGAGGCCGCGCGGGCGGAAACGCAGGGCGCGCTGGAGGTGCGTGGCGAGCCCTCGGCCGAAGCGCTGGCGGCGTTCGACGTGGTGATCAAGTCGCCCGGCATCAGCCCTTACCAGCCGATCGCGCTGGCAGCGGCGGAGCAGGGCACGTCTTTCATCGGCGGCACCGCGCTGTGGTTTGCCGAACACGCGGCCGACGACGGCATCGTGCACGACACCGTGTGCGTGACCGGCACCAAGGGCAAGAGCACCACCACCGCGCTGGTCGCGCACCTGCTGCGCGCGGCGGGGCATCGCACTGGCCTGGTCGGCAACATCGGCCTGCCGCTGCTGGAAGTGCTGGACCCGCAGCCGGCGCCCGAGTACTGGGCCGTCGAGCTGTCCAGCTACCAGACCGGCGAAGTGGCGCGCAGTGGCGCCCATCCGCAGGTGGCGGTGGTGCTGAACCTTTTCCCGGAACACCTGGACTGGCACGGCAGCGAGCAGCGTTACATCGAAGACAAGCTGCGGCTGGTCACCGAAGCGGCGCCGCGTATTGCCGTGCTCAATGCGGCCGATCCGCACCTGGCCGCGCTGTCGCTGCGCGACAGCGAGGTGGTCTGGTTCAACCAGCCGCAGGGCTGGCACATGCGTGGCGATGTCGTGCACCGTGGCGAACAGCCCGTGTTCGATACCCGCAACACGCCGCTGCCGGGCCGCCACAACCGCGGCAACCTGTGCGCGGTGCTGGCCGCGCTGGAAGCGCTGGGCCTGGATGCGGTGTCGCTGGCACCGGCGGTGCAGGACTTCCGCCCGCTGCCGAACCGCCTGCAGCGCGTCGGTGTGGCCGATGGCCTGGCCTTCGTCAACGATTCGATCAGCACCACGCCGCACGCCAGCCTGGCCGCGCTGGAATGCTTTGCCGGCCAGCGCATCGCGCTGCTGGTGGGCGGGCACGACCGTGGCCTGGACTGGACCGATTTTATGCAGCACATGGCGCACGACGTACCGCCGGTGGAGATCGTGACCATGGGCAGCAACGGCCCGCGCATCCACGCGATGCTGCAACCGCTGGCGGATGCCGGCCGTTTCGGCCTGCACGCGGCGGGCGATCTGCCGGAGGCGATGGCGCTGGCACGCGCGGCGCTGGGTGCGCAGGGCGGGGTGGTGCTGTTGTCGCCGGGCGCACCGAGCTTCGGCGCCTACCGCGATTACGTGGCGCGTGGCCGCCATTTCGCCGAACTGGCCGGATTCGATCCGGACACCATCAGCGCGATTCCGGGGTTGGGCATCGGGTAGTGCCGGCCGCTGGCCGGCAACCGGGGGCGCCGCATCCACCCATGGCGTGGCTCTACTGCAGGGGCGAGTTACCATCGGCGCATTCCCGGACGGATTCGAGAAGCCTGCATGTGCACCTTCGTCACCCTGTTCCTGCCCACCTCGTTTGCGCACGTTGAAGCCGCCGCGATCATGGAGCGCAGCGGCCGAGCCGGCATGGAAGGGCGATGCGGAGCGCTGGCGTAAGAAAGGCTGGAGCGAGGCGAAGATCGCCCGCGCCCTGGCCGAGCAGTTGGCGCATTTCCAGCAGGAGCGGCAGGCACGCCGGAGCGAAGGCCTGGGCGATGCCGGCCAGTGGCTGCAACGCATCGACGCGCTGCTGCAGGCCGGTGCCGCGCGCATCGGCCTGCTGGTGCGTGACTACGATGGCGCGGTGGGTGCCCGGCAGCCGAAGCCACCGGAATGTCGCTGGGTACGTGCGCAGCTGACAGCCGCGGATCTGCTGGGGTTCGAGCCTGGCACGTTGCATTGGATCAAACGCGGGTGACGCCGCCATCCACGCATGGCGTGGATCTACTGTAGCGCCGAGCCCATGCTCGGCTGCGGTCAGTCGTCCACGTCGATGAAGGCGTAGTCGCCGTCGATCAACTGCTGCAGGTACGCATCGAAGCTGGGCGCGATCACCGCGTAGCTGTCCGGGTCATGCAGGTAGCGCACGACCTGGCCCACGCAGCCACCCGGCGCGGGATCGAAATCCAGGTACAGCATCGAGGTGCCGCCGTTGTTCATGCAGTGCGAGAAGCACAGGCGGCGATTCATCGGCAGGTCGGCATCGATGCCGTCGCCGAGGATTTCCGGCTCGTCATCCAGCCATTCCTCGTAGATCGAACGAATGCTGTCGTCCCACTGCTGCTGGTCTTCGAAGATCTGTGCGACCGAGCGCAGGTAGTACGGATAGCCGCCGTCTTCCACGTCCGAGCCGAGCATCAGTACACAGACCTCGCCACCGGGGTACTCGCGGAAGTGGGTGCCATCCACGCGCGACAGCAGCGCGACCAGGCTGTCCGGCACCTGTGGCCATTGCGCGCGCAGGCGCTGCAGGTCGTCGGCGTGGGCGCCGTGGACATGGGCCCACTGGGGGGCGTCATCGGCGGGCAGGCGTGGGATCAGTCCGGACAGAAAGCGATCAGCAAGGTTCATGCAAAAAAGGGGACGGAGGGGATCAAGTCGTATCCAACCACACCTGCGTCACGTCGCCAATGCAGAATGCGACGTGGGAGGGGCGAATACGTCTTGATCCCCTCCGTCCCCTTCTTTGCGGAGCAGGCGCATGAATCGTTGGCGATGCGGTGTGGCGGTGATGCTGGGGCTGGCGGCGATGCCGGCGTGGGCGGCGATGAAGACGCAGCCGGTGGAATGGAAGCACCAGGGTACGACCTTCAGTGGTGTGCTGGTCTATGACGATGGCGAGCACGACAAGCGTCCGGGCCTGGTGATGGTGCCGAACTGGAAAGGCGTGAACGAATCGGCGATCGAGAAGGCCAAGCAGTTGGCCGGCGATGACTATGTGGTGCTGGTGGCCGATGTCTACGGCAAGGGCGTGCGGCCGAAGACCGATGCCGAGGCCGGGCCGGTGGCGACCCAACTGCGCAACGACCGGCCCCTGCTGCGCGCACGCGCGTTGGAGGCGGTGAACGTGCTCAAGGCACAGGCCGGCAAGGCGCCGCTGGATGCCAGCCGGATCGGCGCGGTGGGGTTCTGTTTCGGCGGCACCACGGTGCTGGAGCTGGCCCGTGCCGGTGCGCCGCTGGCCGGCGTGGTCAGCCTGCATGGTGGGCTGGGTTCGCCACTGCCGGCACAGGCCGGTGGCAGCCATCCCTCGGTGCTGGTGCTCAACGGCGCCGACGACAAGAGCGTGACCGCCGAGGACATCGCCGGCTTCCAGAAAGAGATGAACGCGGCCAAGGTCGATTGGGAGTTCACCAACTACAGCGGCGCGGTGCACTGCTTCGCCGAGCGCGATGCCAACAGCCCGCCGGGCTGCCAATACAACGAACGGGCGGCAAAGCGGGCGTGGAAGGCGCTGGATGAGTTCTTCGAGGAACGTTTCGAGAAACGCTGATCCGTGCAGCGGTAGTGCCGGTCGCTGGCCGGCACTACCGAATGCGGTCAATGCGAGCGCTGCACCGCGTAACGGGCCAGGCCGCGCAGCGCGGCAACCGCATCGTTGTCGGCCAGGCCATCGAGCGCGCGCTCGGCGGCTTCGGCGTATTCCTCGGCACGGCGACGGCTGTATTCCAGGCCGCCGGTGGCGCGGATCGCGGCCAGCACTTCCGGCATCGCCGAGGCATCGCCGTCCTGCACGATCGCGCGCAGGCGCTCGCGGGTGGCGTCATCGGAGTGGGCCATGGCGTGGATCAGCGGCAGCGTCGCCTTGCCCTCGGCCAGGTCATCACCGAGGTTCTTGCCCAGTTCCTCGGCGTTGGCCGAGTAGTCCAGCACGTCGTCGGCGATCTGGAACGCGTAGCCCAGGTGCATGCCGTAGTCGAACAGGGCCTGCTGGGTCGCTTCGTCCACACCGCTGGCCAGCGCACCCAGACGGGTGCCGGCGGCGAACAGCACCGCGGTCTTGCGCTCGATCACGCGCAGGTAGGCGGTTTCGTCGGTATCCGGGTTGTGCACGTGCAGCAGCTGCAGCACTTCACCCTCGGCAATGCGGTTGGTGGCATCGGCCAGGATCTGCATCACCGGCATGCGTTCCAGTTCGACCATCAGCTGGAAGCTGCGCGAGTACAGGAAGTCACCGACCAGCACGCTCGGCGCGTTGCCCCACAGTGCGTTGGCGGTGCTGCGGCCACGGCGCAGGTTGGATTCGTCCACCACGTCGTCGTGCAGCAGGGTGGAGGTGTGGATGAACTCGATGATCGCCGCCAGCTGGTGGTGGTCCGGGCCAGCGTGGCCGACCGCGTGGCCGGCCAGCATCACCAGCATCGGGCGCAGGCGTTTGCCACCGGCGGAAATGATGTGGTCGGCGATCTGGTTGATCAGCACGACGTCCGAGGACAGGCGGCGCCGGATCAGGGCGTCGACGGCGGCCATGTCGGCCGCGGCAAGCGACTGGATCTGGGGCAGGCCCAGGGCGGGACGGGTGTCTTCGGTGATGGTCATGCGATCAGGCTTTCAGGCTCACCGCCGATTATAGGCGCTGGCTGTGAATTCGGGCGCAAACCGGGGCGGATGGCAGGCCTGGGCCGGCCCGACCAGCTGCCTGCGTGAATACGTATGCAGGTTGCGCCATGCCGTGGAGGCCACCGCTAAGCTTGCCGGAACAGGATTTCGGCCCGCTTCCGGCGGGTCACGCTTGCCCGGAGGGGGGCTGTCGATGTCGCACTATCCATGGTGGCGCGGAGCCGTCATCTACCAGATCTACCCGCGCAGCTACCTCGACGCCAACGGCGACGGGGTCGGCGACCTGCCGGGCATCATCGAGCGGCTGGACCACATCGCCACGCTGGGTGTGGACGCGATCTGGATCTCGCCGTTCTTCAAGTCGCCGATGGCCGATTTCGGCTATGACATCGCCGACTACCGCGACGTCGATCCGCTGTTCGGCCGCCTGGACGACTTCGACCGCCTGCTGGCCAAGGCCCATGGCCTGGGCCTGAAGGTGATGATCGACCAGGTGCTGAGCCACACCTCGATCGAGCACGCCTGGTTCCGCGAGAGCCGCCAGGACCGCAGTAACCCCAAGGCGGACTGGTACGTCTGGGCCGACCCGCGCGAGGATGGCACGCCGCCCAACAACTGGCTGTCGCTGTTCGGCGGCGGTGCCTGGCAGTGGGAGCCGCGCCGCGAGCAGTACTACCTGCACAACTTCCTGGTCGACCAGCCGGACCTGAACTTCCATCACCCGGACGTGCAGCAGGCGACCCTGGACAACGTGCGCTTCTGGCTGGATCGCGGCGTGGACGGCTTCCGCCTGGATGCGATCAATTTCTGCTTCCACGATGCGCAGCTGCGCGACAACCCGCCCAAGCCTGCCGACAAGCGGGTGGGCCGCGGCTTCAGCCCGGACAACCCGTACGCCTACCAGTACCACTACTACAACAACACCCAGCCGGAGAATCTGCCGTTGCTGGAGCGGCTGCGCGCGCTGCTGGACGCGTACCCAGGGGCGGTCAGTCTCGGCGAGATCTCCTCGGAGGACTCGCTGGCCACCACCGCCGAGTACACCCGTGACGGTCGCCTGCACATGGGTTACAGCTTCGAGCTGCTGGTGGACGACTACAGCGCGGCCTACATCCGCAACACGGTCTCGCGCCTGGAAGCGGCGATGACCGAAGGCTGGCCGTGCTGGGCGGTTTCGAATCACGACGTGGAAAGGGCGGTCAGCCGCTGGGGCGGCCATCCGGCCGACCCGCGCCTGGCGCGGATGCTGGTGGCGATGCTGTGCTCGCTGCGTGGCTCGGTCTGCCTGTACCAAGGCGAGGAGCTGGGCCTGGCCGAGGCCGAGGTGCCGTACGAGGCCCTGCAGGACCCTTACGGCATCACCTTCTGGCCCAACTTCAAGGGACGTGATGGCTGCCGCACCCCGTTGCCGTGGACCGACGCGCCGCTGGCCGGTTTCACCTCGGGCCAGCCCTGGCTGCCGATCCCGGTCGAGCACCGGGCCGCGGCGGTGGCGGTGCAGGAGCGCGACCCGCACTCGGTCCTGGCCGCGTTCCGAGCGTTCCTGGTCTGGCGGCGTGGCCAGCCGGCGCTCCTGCACGGCAGCATCCGATTCATCGAAAGTGCCGAGCCAGTGCTGCTGTTCGAGCGTATGCTTGCAGATGAAACCCTCCTGCTGGCGTTCAACCTGTCGGCCGAGGCGGTGAGCCATCCGCTGCCGCCGGGCAACTGGCAGCAGGTGGCGGTGCCGGGCCCGGATGCGGGCACGGTGCAGGGCAATGAACTCCAGCTGCCGCCGCGTGCGGTGTATTGCGCCCGACGCAGCTGACCGTTTTCTCCGGTGGCGGTACTTGCGGGGACGGGGCCGAAGCGCCCCGTCCCTTTTTTGTGGGCCGCTGGTGGCGACGACTTTCCAACTTCTGGCATGGCGCGGGGCAGGGCAGGCGAAAACACTGATGGCCCTCCCAGCACGGCGGAACTCCGATGCGTATCTTCACTTCCCTGTTGCGCCTGTTGGCGCTGGCTGCGGCGCTGTCTGTCGCCTCCCCTGTCTGCGCCACGCCCATCGTGACCGTGGGTCCGGCGCTGGAGGATGCCTTTGAGGGTTCCGACGTGGTGCCCGGCTTGAAGCAGTTGCTCGGACCGGAATATGGCGCGTTCCGGCGCAATTTCGATGAGTCGGCGGTACCGGTGCCGCTGAAAGAGGGAGGGTTGCTGCTTGATGGGTGGCGGTTGGGGTTCCCCGGGCATCATGCTGCGGCGGTCGTGGTCTACCCCGATGGCACCCTGCACGCGGCGTACTACAACGCTGAAGACCGAGCGGTGCGTTACTTCTCGACCTCCGGTGAGCTTCAACAGCGCGTGCTGCTGATCTGGGCGAAGCGATTTGAGCTGTCTCCTGGTCATTCGCGTTCCACCGAGCGTTCGCTGGAAGAGCGCGCCCCTGCATCGATCCTGGCATTGCCAGGCGTGGAAGAGCAGGCCGCCATGCGGTCGGTGGCAGCCGCGATCTGGTCTGCCGAACTGGCATCAGGTTGGAACATGAACACCGAGGTGGGGCACGTTCTGGGTGAGGCAACCAAACACATCATGGACTGCTCTTCTGCTTTCAGCCTCGTGCCCAAGCCGGTGGGCTGGGTGCCTGGCTGGTCCTATGTCGCCCAGATGTCAGTCCAGATCGTTGCTTATGTCACGGGTGTCTCCGGGCATCGGGTCTACCGCTCCTGCGTCATCACCGCCGCCAGTCGCCAGCGTTCGTTCATCGAATTGGCATCGGGTGAGTTCTGAGCAGGGACCGGTTCTGCCATGTGGGAACTGCTGGGCCAGATCATTTCCGTTGCGCTGAACCCTGCTGGCCACGCCCTTGGCCGATCCAGTGGGTGGATCCTGCTGGCGCTGATACTGGTCATCGCGATCAGCTGCGCCGCGCTGGTCACCTGCGAAGCAGGATGAGTCGGTTCCGCATCCATCCACGGCAGCGCCGATGCAAAAGAAAACCCGCTGCCTGCGCAGCGGGTTTCCGGTCCTGCTCCCCTTGTGTTGGCGGCGCG
>NZ_JAPTFX010000037.1:0-34941 GCF_030985895.1 Stenotrophomonas sp. Sm6012
CGCCCATCCCGCCTCACCCAGCACGTAGAAACACCGAGCCATGACCCGCTGTTGCTGTTGCTGTTGCTTCAGACGTTGCTCGCAAGCAGTCGCGGCCGCAGGCCGCGCGGACCCCTCACAGGTGCCGCAATTCCTGCTTCAGGGTCGCCACGCAGCGGCGGCTGACTTCCAGCGGCTGCTTGCCATGCCGCAGTACGGCCTGCACCTGCCCACCCGAGCCACGGCGCAGTTCCACCAACTCGTGGCGTGCCACCAGGCAGTTGCGATGGATGCGGATGAAGCGGCTGGCGAACTCCTCCTCCAGCGACTTCAACGATTCCTCGATCAGGTCTTCGCCGCGCGCGTGGTGTACCACCACGTACTTCTCTTCGGCCTGCAGGTAATGGATGTCGTCCAGCGGGATCAGCCGCAGGCTGCCACGCAGGCGTGCGCACAGCATGCTGCGTGCCTGCTGCCCGCTGTTGTCCTGCGGCTGGCCGTCGCGCCCGGCCAGGAAGGTACGTGCACGTGCGATCGCGGCCGCCAGGCGCTCGGCACGCACCGGCTTCATCAGGTAATCAATGGCCGCCGCCTCGAAGGCCGAAAGCGCATGCGCGTCATAGGCGGTGCAGAACACCACTGCCGGCCGTGGCTCGAAACTGGCCAGGTGGCGGGCCGCTTCCAGGCCATCCAGCCCGGGCATCGCGATATCCAGCAGGACCAGGTCCGGCTGCAGCTCCGCGCAGGCGTGCAGGGCCTGCTCGCCGTTGCCGGCCTCGGCCACCACGTCCACGCCGTCCTGCGCCGCCAACAGGCTGCGCAGGCGCTCGCGCGCCAGCGGTTCGTCATCGGCGATGACTACCCTCACGATCGTCCCCTCACTGGATCGGCACCGTCACCTGGCAGGCATAGTAGCCCTCGCTCCAGCCGGCCGTCATCCGCGCGGCACTGCCGAAGCGCCAGGCCAACCGATGGCCGATGCTGTGCTGGGCATGCCCGGCACCGCGCGCCAGCGCCAGCCCCGGGGCCTGCGGATCGGGCGCGGGATTGCGCACGCGGATCTGCAGCTCCTGGCCCTCGCGCACCAGCTGCAGCTCGATGGTGCCGCCTTCGGGCAGGCGCGAGATGCCGTGGAGCACGGCGTTCTCCACCAGTGGCTGCAATACCAGCCTCGGCAATGGCAGGTCCCACGGCAGTGGTTCGTCGCGCTGCCACTGCACCTGCAGGCGCTCGCCCAGGCGCAGCGATTCAATCGACAGATAACGCTCGGCCAGCTCGCATTCGTCGCGCAGGGTCGAATCGCCCTCGCCTGCGCCCAACGCGGCGCGGAACAGATCGGACAGATCGAGCACCGCGCGCTCGGCAACAGCCGGATCGCGATGCAGCAGGCTGGCGATCAGGTTCATGCTGTTGAACAGGAAATGCGGGCGGATCCGCGCCTGCAGCGCATCGGCCTGCGCGCGCGCGTTGGCCTGCACCTGCGCGGCCCAGCGATCACTCACATAGAAGTAGCGCAACGCCAGCGCCGTGATCAGTGCAGTGGTGGCCGCACTGCCCAGGGTGAAGCGCCAGAAGCTGATACCACTGGCGAAGTTGTCCCCCAGCACCGCGTACAACGCATGCACGATGCCGGCGCAGACCACCGCGATCAGGGTCGCCAGGGCGATCGCCGCGACCGCCCCCAGTACCTGCGGCAACCTCGACAGCGCCTGCCGCAGCAGGCACAGGCTGGCCGAGACCGCCAGCGCCAGCCACAGCGCGAAGCCGCTGGCCGACAGCAGTTCACCGAAGGTCCAGTGGCGACTGCCGTCGGGCGCCAACGCCAGCACCACCACCACCAGCTCGGCCAGGCCAAGCATCGCCGCCAACCGCGGCAGGCGGCACAGCTCCGGCATCCACGGCGGTGTGCTGGCCGGGGCCATGGCTCAGGCAGCGCCCAGCCGTTCCTGCAGCCAGTCACCCAGCGCCTGGAGCTCTTCGGCGCAGACCTGGTGGGCCATCGGATAGCTGTGCCATTCCAGCTCAAGGCCCAGCGCCTGCAGTGCCTGCGCGCTGTGTACGGCCACCGCCTGCGGGATCACCGGATCGCTGCTGCCATGGGCCATGAACACCGGCACCTGCACGGCATCGTCAACACGCTTGGCGCTTTCAGCCTCGGGCAGATAGGTGGACAGCGCGATCAGGCCGGCCAGCGGCGCGGTGCGCGACAACGCCGCCGTGAGGATGATTGCCCCACCCTGCGAGAAGCCGGCCAGGAAGATCTTCTCCGGCGCGATGCCACGCTCGATCTCACGTGCGATCAGCGCATCCAGCTGCACCACCGATTCCTGCACGCCGGCCATGTCGGCGCGCGAACGGAAGTCCATGCCGACGATGTCGTACCAGCCACGCATCGGCACGCCGTTGTTGATGGTGATCGGCCGCACCGGCGCGTGCGGGAACACGAAGCGCAGCGCCGGCCAATGCGGCCGCACCAGCTCCGGCACGATCGGCGCGAAATCATGGCCGTCGGCGCCGAGGCCGTGCAGCCAGATCACCGACCACTGCGGCGAGGCGCCGGTTTCCTGTTCCACCGTTTGCAGCATGATGCGGCTCCTTCAAGTTCGAGCCGCATTATGCCGCTGGCGCGGTGCGATCAGTACAGCGGCGGCTGTTCGGCCGCTTCCCGGCGCAGCTGTGCGGCGCGTACCAGCACCGGCGGCGGGATGTTCTCTTCGGGGATGTCGAGCAGGCCAAGGCGGTGCAGGAAGGCGCCCGGGCCGCGCGAGGAGGTCAGCGCCACCACCGGCACCGCCAGCACCATGCCGATCACCACCGGCGCCATCCACGCCGCCAGCGACGGCGATACCGCCCAGGCCAGCACGCCCATGAAGGCACCGAACACGCCCAGCCCACCGTAGCCACGGATCAGCGCCAGCCACGAGATGCCACCGTCGTCGCGCTGCTGTGCGTCCCAGCCCGAGTCGCGGCCGGACAGCACTTCGGCCACGCCGCGCGACTGCACGTACATCACCACCGGCGCCATCAGCGCAGCCAGTACGGTTTCCACCAGCATCGAGACGAACGCACGGATCGCACCACCGCAGCCGCGCCGGTCGACCGGGTCCAGCAGCATCGCCAGGTAGCCCAGCACCTTGGGCAGCAGCAGCACCGCCATGGTGGCGGCGAACAGGCGCACCACCTGTTCCTCGTCCTGGGCGCGCCAGTACACGCTGGGCGACAGGTGCAGCAGGGCGTTGAAATCGATGCCCTGCTGGAACAACGGGATGGCGATGCCGATCAGCATCAGCATTGCCCACATCGGCGCGGTGAAGTAATGGCCGATGCCGATCAGCATGTGGGTGCGGCTGATCCAGTGCAGGCCGCGGCTGCCCACCACCTTGCCGTGCTGCAGGTTGCCCTGGCACCAGCGGCGGTCACGCACCAGCAGGTCGGTCAGCGTCGGCGGGCCTTCCTCGTAGCTGCCGCCCAGGTACGGCACCATGTGCGCGGCCCAGCCGCCACGGCGCATCAGCGCCGCTTCCACGAAATCGTGGCTGAGCACGTGGCCGCCGAACGGCTTGCGCCCCGGCAACGCTGGCAGACCTGCGTGGTCGGCGAAGGCGCGGGTGCGGATGATCGCGTTGTGGCCCCAGTAGTTGCTCTCGGCGCCATGCCACCAGGCCACGCCACGAGCGATCACCGGGCCGTACACGCGGCCACCGAACTGCTGCATGCGGGCGAACAGGGTGCGGCCGCCGATCACCGACGGCAGTGTCTGGATCAGGCCGACATCGGCGTTGTGCTCCATGCCCGCGACCAGGCGCACGATGCTGTCGCCGGTCATCAGGCTGTCGGCGTCAAGGATCAGCATCTGCGGATAGGCACCGCCAAAGCGGCGCACCCAGTCGGCGATGTTGCCGGCCTTGCGCCCACTGTTGTCGCCACGGCGGCGGTAGAACAGCCGCGTCTGGCCATCCGGCACGCGGTCGCGCAGTTCGGCGAACACCTGCTCTTCGGCGCGCGCGATGTCCTCGCGGCGGGTATCGCTGAGCACGAAGAAGTCGAAGCGCTCAAGCTGGCCGGTGGCGGCCACCGATTCATAGATGGCCTGCAGGCCCGCCAGCAGGCGGCGCGGATCTTCGTTGTAGGTCGGCATCAGCAGCGCGGTGCGGCTGTGCACGGTCGGCAGCGGCTTGTCCGGGTCGATGCCGAGGCGGTAGCCACGGTCGAACACGGCGGTCAGGAAGCCCGCCAGTGCGCTGGCGAAGGACAGCGCGATCCATGCAAACAGGCCCACGAACAACACCAGCAGGCAGGCTTCAAGCACGCTGATGCCATTGGTCGACAGCACCCGCCACATCATCCGCGTGGCCACGGCGGTCATGCCCAGCGTGCCACCGAAAATGTAGAAACGCCGCAGGCCGATCAGGCGCGGCGACGTGCGATGGCGGCGGACCTTGAGGACGCCTTCGCGCAGGGTCTGCTCGGGCATCTGCAACGGAGATTCAGCAGGCAGCAGCGCCCAGCCGGCATCCAGCCGGGGCGCATCCGCTTCCGCGTGGATGGTCTGACCCCCCATCACCACCTACTCCGCACGTTCGGCACGGCCGGCCATCCCGGCCGGGCTACATGCACGAAGGTTCCCGGCGCGCCTTCCCGGCGCCCGCACTTGTCCTGGCTGTGCCGGCCCTTGGCCGCACAGTCGATGTCTGTCACTACCGGAACCCACACGATCTCCAACGGGGCGGAATCGAAAATGCGCCCCAGTCTAGGGCGCCGGATGTAAGCCGGGTGCGAAGGCTTACGCCGGGAATTATCCCCATTCAGCAAACAGCAGGCGATGACGCCCCGCACTCGAGGTTGTCGCTTTATTACGACAGGTACTGGATCGTAACAAACGCGAACGGTTATCATTTCATTAACCAGGCAGGTCACCGTCTTCCCGACGGTTGAGACCCACCCAGCCGCGCCGGCCCCGCCGCGCGCCGACGACCCACGGAAGGGGCTGCCTGCTGTCTGCCTGCGCCTGCGCTTCCACCGGGTCTCTCCCTCTCCCATGGAAGCCGTCATGTCCCTGTCATTCCGTTCCCGTTCCGCGCACCCCGCGCGCAGCCGCCTGGCCGCCGCCGTTGCCACCACCTGCCTGCTTGCCCTGCCCGGCCTGGCCGCCGCCGATGCCGCCGCCGATGCCTCCACCAAGGATCTGGACACCGTGGTGGTCACCGCCTCGGGCAACCAGCAATGGATCAAGGATGCCCCGGCCAGCATCAGCGTGATCAGCCGCGAGGACATCGAGCGCCAGCCGGTGCACGACCTGGCCACCCTGCTCAGCCGCGTGCCCGGCGTGACCGGCGGCCTCAGCGCGGCCGGCGAGCAGTCCAAGATCAAGCTGCGCGGCATGCCGTCCAACTACACGCTGGTGCTGGTGGACGGCAAGCGCATGGGCAGCTCGGCCTCGACCAACTACCGCCCCGACCTCGGACGCCAGGACCTGAACTGGATTTCGCCCGACCAGATCGAGCGCATCGAAGTGGTGCGCGGGCCGATGTCGTCGCTGTATGGCTCCGACGCCATGGGCGGCGTGATCAACATCATCACCAAGCGCATCGGTGATGGCTGGAACGGCAGTGCCACCCACAGCTACACGCGACCGGGCGACGACAAGCGCGGCGACACCCAGCAGATCGGCGCTACGTTTTCCGGCCCGCTCGGCGAGCGCTTCGGCCTGCGCATCGGCGCCAACAGCATGCGCCGTGATTCCGACCGGTCCAATGGCGGCGTCTACGGCAATGCCTATGCCGGCGAGAAGGACCGCAATGTCGACGCGCTGCTGCAGTGGAAACTCAGCGACGCGCAGGAACTGTCGCTGGAAGCCGGCCACGGCGTGCAGCAGGCCTTCATCGATGCCGCCCTGGAAAAGCAGGACGAAGGTGCGTGGGGTGCCACCGAACTCAAGCGCAGCTCGCTGGCGCTCAACCACGATGGCAAGTGGCGCTTCGGCAACTCGAAGATCAGCGCGTACTGGACCGAGTACAAGAACGACATCGGCGCCACCGGCCGTTCCGAGGCCACCGACACCATCATCGAGGGCAGCCTGACCACGCCGTTCACCCTCGGCGTTGAGCACCAGTTCGCCGTGGGTGGCCAGTGGAAGCGCCAGGAGCTGACCAACACCGACACCATCGGCCGTGCACCGATCGACTATGCCGGCAACGCGGTCAGCGGCTCCGATCTGGAAGTGGACACCTGGGCGCTGTTCGTCGAGGACGAACTGAAGCTGCACCGCACCCTGGCGCTGACGTTGGGCGCACGCCTCGATCACCATGAGAAATTCGGCGGCCACGTCAGCCCGCGTGCCTACCTGGTCTGGCACCCGGCCGAGCAGTGGACGATCCGCGGCGGCGTCTCCAAGGGTTTCCGCGCGCCCAGCCTGACCGAAAATTCGGCAACTGCCGCCACCCAGTCCGGTGGCCGTGGCTGCACCTCGCTGATCCCGCTGGGCTATACCCGCGGCGGCTGCTACATGGCCGGCAACCCGGACCTGGACCCGGAAACCAGCACCAACCGCGAGATCGGCATCAGCTTCGACAACGACTGGGTGGATGCCGGCCTGACCTACTTCCACACCGACTTCAGGAACAAGATCGAGTACGCCCCGCTGGGCCAGTTCAACGGCATCTGGTGGACGCGCATGAGCAACGTGCAGCGCGCGCGCACCAGTGGCATGGAAGGCAACCTCAATGTCCGCTTCGGCGAGCACTGGCGCTGGCGCACTTCGGCGACCTGGATGAAGGAAGCCAAGAACCTGACCACCGGCCGCAACCTGATCGACACGCCGGAGTTCTCCGGCTATTCGTCGCTGGACTGGACGCCGAACACGGCGTTCTCCAGCAGCCTGTCGGCGCAGTACACCGGCAAGCAGGACGGCGTGGCCACCACCTTCCTCAAGGCCTACACCCTGTATGACCTGACCGCCGCCTGGAACGTCAACGAGGTGCTGACCCTGCGCGGCGGTGTCAGCAACCTGGCCGACAAGAAGCTCTATGCCGAAGGCTCCACCGACTACTTCGTGGCCGGGCGCAGCTACTTCCTCAGCATGACCGCGCGGTTCTGACCGCCAGCGCGATCGACGGTGTTGCGGGTTACTCGCTTTCCAGTGCGGCCGGTGCCGCAGTGCGCGTGGCGGCCGTGCGTGCACGGTCCATCGCCACCGCCAGTTGCTGGCGTGCGAGCAGTTGTTGTGCCTGCACCACTTCAGGTGTCGGCAGGAGCACCGGTCCCGGTGCGTTTTCCGGTGTAGCAGGTGTGGTCATGCAACCTCCATGGACATCCCGCCGCCGCACGGATTCAGCTGGGGCGGCAGCGGAACTGCGCACCCTATCCTAAAAACAAGGCGGATGGGTGACGGTGCGGCGCCCGGCCGCAGCGCCGCAGCGGCCATACGCTTGGATTCCCGGTGCCGGGGCGCATTCCTGAACCCGTTGCCGTGTGCACGGTTCATTGCCATGACCGCCCCGGCCGCCGCCCGAGGGCTCACGCCGCGCGGCGTGCCACCGCCACCGGCCCGGCCTGCAGGCGGAAGCGCGACACCGCCACCGCCAGCTGCTCGGCCTGCTCCTCCATCGCCCGCGCGGCGGCACTGGCTTCCTCCACCAGCGCAGCGTTCTGCTGGGTGGTCTCGTCCATCTGCACCACGGTCTGGTTGACCTGCTCGATGCCGGCCGACTGCTCGCGCGAGGCGGCCGAGATCTCGGCCATGATTTCATTTACCCGCCCGACCTGGCCGACGATCTCCTGCATGGTGCGACCGGCGCCATGCACCAGTTCCGCGCCGGCGCCGACCTGCGCGACCGAGGCGTCGATCAGCTCCTTGATCTCCTTGGCTGCGCCGGCCGAGCGCTGCGCCAGCGCGCGCACTTCGCTGGCAACCACGGCAAAGCCGCGGCCCTGCTCACCGGCACGTGCCGCTTCCACTGCGGCGTTCAGCGCCAGGATGTTGGTCTGGAACGCGATGCCATCGATCACCGAGATGATCTCGGCAATGCGCTGCGACGAGGCCTCGATCTGCTCCATGGTCTGCACCACCTGGCTGACCACCTGCCCTCCTTCGCTGGCCACGCCGGCCGCGGAACCGGCCAGCGTGTTGGCCTGCAGCGCGTGATCGGCGTTCTGGCGCACGGTAGAGGTCAGTTCCTCCATCGACGCGGCAGTCTCTTCCAGGTTCGCGGCCTGCTGTTCGGTACGCCGCGACAGGTCGCTGTTGCCGGCCGCGATCTCGCCGGCTGCCAGGCGGATGCTGGCTGCGGACTGCTGGATCTGCCCGACGATCCCGGTCAGCTGCTGCACGGTGCTGTTGGCGTCGTCGCGCATCACCGCGAACACCCCGTGGAAGTCACCCTGCATGCGGGCAGTGAGGTCACCGGCGGCGATCGCGCGCAGCAGCGTCGACAGCTCGGCCAGGTTGTGGTCGCTGACCTGCATCATGGTGTTGAGCGTTTCCACCATGCGGCGGAAGTCGTGGTCGAAGCGCAGCGCATCGCCACGCACCGCGAAATCACCGGCAGCGGCAGCTGCGGCCAGCTGCTGGATCTGATCGTTGATCGCGGCCAGGTTGCTCTTGGTGGTGGCCATCGCGGCGCTGAACACGGCCTTCTCGCCCGGCAGCGCCTCCATGTCCACGCTGAGGTCGCCCACGGCATAGCGCTGCATCACTTCCACCAGGCGCTGGGTGACCGCATTGCTGGAGGCCACCAGCTGGTTGCTGTCGGCCACCATGCGGCCGTACTCGCCCGGGAACACCGACGCGTCCATCCGGTAGCTGAGCTCGCCGGCGTCATGACGGCGTGCCATTTCCGCCTGCGCGGCCATCACCGCCTGCAGCTGGCCGCGCATGCCCTGCATCGCCTCCAGCAGGCGGCCCACTTCGTCATTGCTGCGCGCCGGCAGGGTGCTGTCCAGCTTGCCCGCGGCGACATCGCCAGCCACGCGCACGGCTTCGGCCAGCGGGCGGATCGCCAGCCGGCGCAGCAGCACGTAGACACCCGCGCTCAGGGCCAGGGCCGCCACCACGCCGACCAGCAGGGTCAGCCACAACAGCTGGCGCGCCTCGGCCACGATCACCGCATGCGGCATCACCACGCCCAGCGCGAAACGCTGCGGGGCGTCGCCCACGCGCAGCGGCACATAGACGCGCACGTTGCCGGCGGCATCCGGGGTGAAGGCTTCGAAGCGGCGGTCGGCGGCGATGTCCGCCAGCATGCTGCGGGTCAGCGCGTCGCTGCGCGGCTTGCCGATCTCGGCGGCGTTGGCCGAGGCCAGCACCACGCCCTTGGGCGAAAGCAGTTCGACACGGCCGGCGCCCATCGGCGTCAGCGTGGCCAGGTGCTTCTGCAGCGCCGCCAGCGAGAAGTCGACGGTGAACACGCCGAGGAAGGTGCCCTTCTCGATGATCGGCGTGCTCAGTGTGCTCATCAGCACCTGCTGGCCGCCGATGTCATAGGCGTAGGGTTCACTGACCTTGGGCAGCTTGTCGCGGCTGGGATCCATGTACCAGTCGGCCGAACCGTCGGCGGCTTCGGTGTAGTCCGTCATCGGCGACTGCTGCGGTGCGCCGTCCTGCCAGGCCCAGTAGCTCATGTAGCGGCCGGTGGCATCGTGCGCCTCGGTGTTGACGAACTCGGCGTCCTTGCCGTCGAACGCATCGGCTTCCCACATGGTGCTCTTGCCCAGCCATTCCGGATGGGTGCGCAGCTGCTCGCCGAGCACCGCCGCCAGGCTGGCGCGGTCGGGTACATCGCCGCGCGCACGCTGGGCGAGTACGGCTTCGACCATCGCGTCGTTGCTGGCGAAGGCCGTGCCCAGATCGGCTGCGACCTGGCGCGCCTCGGCATTGGCTTCGCTGGTCATGGTCTGGCGCGAGGCATCGATCAGGCTGGCACTGGCCTGGCGGTAGATCAGGAACGCGGTCAGGCCGAAGCACAGCAGCGCGATCACGGCGGTGCCCAGCATCAGCTTGTGGGCGATGCTGCCCGGACGGCGGGCAGCGGCGGAACGGGAAGGAGGCATGGAAGGGTCCGCTAGGCAGTTCAGGATGACCGGTACCGCGAGGGCACCGCGCAGGCGCGCGATCCGTCGCGCAGGCCGCCGGTCGCCGGGGCACGCCCGGCGCTGGAAGCGCACCGGGTTAGCGGCCGCCCGCCGACGAGGTTGAGGCGGCCCGCCTGCACATTCCTGAATCTGCTCAGGGACAAGTCAACAACCCGCCCCGCGGCCGCCCTATTCGGCTACGCGGTCCTTGATCCACTGCGCCCGCGGCAGCACTTCGATGCTGCCCGCGGCGTACTGCTGCAGCACATCGTCCGGGCCGAAGCGCGGCTGCCAGCCCAGCTCGCTGCGGAGCCGGGCACTGTCGTAGACGCGGTCGATGCTCAGCGGCAGCGGCCAGCCGCGGCGGTCGAACTCGGCCAGCAGCTGCGGCACGCGCCGGGCCAGCACGTTGCGCGGCTGGGTGGCCAGTTCCAGGCAGTCCTCACGCCGGAACGGCGTCGGCGCACAGGCGATGTAGCGGGCGAAGGCGGCGCCGTCATCAAGCAGCAGCGCGGCATGCGCGCTGGCCACGTCACGCGCGTCGATGCCACGGTGCAGGCGGAACATCGCCATGCGCTCGGGCGGCTCCGGGAAGCAACGGCCCATGCGCAGCACGCGCACGCTGAAGCCCGGCGTGGCGGCGGCCACGGCCAGGGCTTCGGCCTGCAGCTTGCTGCGGTGGTAGATCGTGCGCGGCAAGGGCTCGGTGTCTTCATCGATCCAGCGGCAGCCTCCCGCCACCACCGCATGCCCGTACAGCGCGGTGGTACTGGTCAGCACGAACCGCCGCGCACCGGCCTCGCGCGCGGCCTGCAGCAGGTGCGCGGTGGCCTCCACGTTGATCTGCTGGAACACCGCATCCGGCACCAGTCCCACATGCGGTGCGTGCAGGGCGGCGGTGTGGATCACTGCATCGACGCCACGGACAGCGCGTTCCACGGCCTGGCGATCGGTGACATCGGCGATGATGCGGGTGGTGGCGAACGGGCTGCGATCCAGTCCCACCACTTCGTGGGTGGCCGCAAGCGCGCCGAAGATCGCACGCCCGATCCGTCCGGAACTGCCGGTCAACAGAATCTTCATTGAGTCCATTCGCTCGAAGCGCCCGGGAAGTACCGGGATGATTCGATTCTAGGCAAGCAGCATGTCGTCTGCGATAGCCGGATGTTGCAAAAACGCGTTCATCGTGGCGGCGTTGGCGGCGCCAGCAGTTGCCGCGCGATGAACAGCGGATCATCGCCGCCGGGCACATCCGGCGTGATGCCGGTTCGTTCCCAGTTGCTGCCGGTACGCAGGTTGATCGGCTGACGGTCCGGAATGCTGATCTGATAACCATCGGGCAGCTGCACAGGATCATCGAACATGTGCGCGGCGCCACCGCTGCGGCTACCGACGATGCGCGCGCGCGCCACCGCCTGCAGCGAGTACGCGACGAACTCGGCCGCCGAGCCGGTGCGACGGTCGATCAGCACCACCAGCGGCTTCAGGTAGGGCGGCAGGCTGGCCGGCGGCAACCGCACCGCGGTGCGCCGCCCGCGCTGCTCCAGCGCCTGTACCTCGGTGATTCCAGGCTCCAGCAGGGTGCGCACCAGCAGGTCCGCGCTGCCATCATCACCGCCGCCGTTCTGGCGCAGGTCCAGCACCAGGCCGTCGGTATCGGCCAGCAGGCTGAACGCTGCCGCCAGCTTTGGCCGGGCGAGGTCGAGCGGATAGAAGGTGCTCAGGCGCAGGTAGCCGATGTTGCCCTCCAGCACCCGTACCTCGCGCACGCCCGCACCATTGCCGCGCGCGTCCGCGCGCCATGCCATCAGCCAGTCGTCCTGGCCGGCATCGGCGTCCGCGCGTTCCACATGGAAGTGGCCATCGAACACGTCCAGATCCTGGTTCAGGCGTGCACTGAACGCCTGCGGGTCCGCGCAGCTGTCCGCATAGCGCCGCTGGCTGGACCAGCCGCGCACCGCTGCGGCAATGCGGGCACCCTCGGCCTCGTCCAGGTACTGCGCCTGTATTGCGGTGGCCGCAGCCTGCAGCACCGCATCCTGGGACGGGCATGCCGCCGCCAGCAACGCACCCAGCACCCACGAAACCGCCATGACCCCATCCCGCATTGATGATGTATAAGCACTTATATATCATCGCGATCATGGATCTCCAACACGCCACCCTGGGGACGCTGCTGCGCGCCCTGCTCGATCAGCTCGACCCGGCCGTCGAACAGGCCTACCGCGATCTGCAGCTGGACTATCGGCCGCGCTACACCCCGGTGCTGCGCACGCTGATGGCACAGGGGCCGTGCCGCATCAAGGACCTGGCATTGGCCTGTGGGCTCAGCCATTCGGCGCTCAGCCAGACCGTGGCGGCGATGGTGCGCGACGGCTGGCTGCACAGCGTCATCGGTGAAGACAGCCGGGAACGCATCCTGCAGTTGAGCCCCCATGCGCTGCAGGCCGTGCCGGCGCTGCAGGCCCAATGGCAGGCCACCGCGCGTGCAGCACGCAGCCTGGAGGCCGACCTCGGCCAGCCACTGGAACAGGTACTGCGCAGCGCCTTGCAGGCCCTCGAACAACGCCCCTTCGCGCAGCGCCTGCGCGAGGCACGCGAAGGCTGACACGGTTCGGCGCCGCTGCGGGCGATGGCGGCCGGCCGCTTGAACCCGGTGCGCAGGCCGCGTGAAGACAACTGCAAGGATGGCGACCTGGACTTAGCGCGCGATGGCCAAGCATGGCCGCTGTCGCCGACGACGGCGACGCCCACACCGCAGGAGGATTCACATGACTGGCCAGAACCCGCGCAGCTCCACCCGGGGCTTCGCCTCGATGGACGGGGACAAGCAACGTGCGATCGCCGCCAAGGGCGGACGCGCCGCGCATGCCTCCGGCAACGCGCATGAATTCAGCCCGGACGAGGCCCGCGTCGCCGGCCGCAAGGGCGGCGAAGCCATCAGCCGTGATCGGCAGCACATGGCGGCGATCGGCCGCGAAGGCGGCCACGCACGCCACGCCAACGCACGCCAGCAGCAGCAACAGGCATCGCTCGACCCAACTGCAAAGGACCCGCAACGCCAGCAGGGATGAACGTTGCGCGGTCAGCGCGCAAGGCGAAGTCGGCGCAGGCCGATGGCCGCAAGCAGGGCGAGCACGCCTGCCACCGCCATCGCCCACCCGAAGCCACTGGCCATCGCACTGCGGTACCACGCCACCACCTGGGGTGTGGAATACGACGAGCCCGGGTGCAGGATCAGCCCGCGCGCATGGGCGGCCAGCCCTGGCTGCCCGGCGGCCAGTGCGGACGCGGCAAACTGGCGTACCGCGCGCAGGCCCATCAGGCTGCCCAGCAGCGCGATACCCAGGCTCATGCCCGCCTGGCGCAATGCATTCATGGTTGCTGACGCGATGCCCGCGCGCTCAGCCGGTACCTGGGCCATGACCGCCATGCCGGTGGCGGGTACTGCCAGCCCCATGCCGATGCCCAGCAGCATCAGCAAGGCACTGGCCTGCCCGGGCGACGTCGCGGGCTGCAACGTGGCCATCGCGCACAGCGCCACGGCGACCAGCACATAACCGCAGACCAGCGCGGTGTGCAGCCCCACGCGTACCACCAGGCGACCGAACAACAACGAGACGACGCCCATCAACAGGAACTGCGGCACCAGCTGCGAGCCTGCCGAGGCTGCGCTGAGCCCCTGCGCCTGCTGGAAGAACAGGGACAGGAAAAACAGGCTCGCATAGGCGGTGAATCCCAGTACGAACGAAGCCAGGTTGAGCATGCCGAAACGGCGATCGGCAAACAGGTCCAGCGGCAGCAGCGGGCGTGCCACCCGGCATTCGACCAGGCCGAACAACACCAGCCCGGCACCGGCGATGCCCAGCGCCGACAGCGTTGCCGGCGCCAGCAGGCCCTGCTCGCCGATCGCGATCAGGCCATAGCTCAGCGCACCCAGTGCAACGACGCTGAGCAGCTGCCCCACCGGGTCCAGCGCTGCATGGTGTGGATGCCGCCGCTCCGGGATACCCCACGCGCCGAGCACGAGGGCAAGCAGGCCCAGCGGCAGGTTGATCAGGAAGATGCTGGGCCAGCCGGCGCGCTGCACCAGCACGCCGCCCAACAGCGGGCCGAGTACCAGGGCCAGCGCACTGAATGCCGACCAGCCCCCGATCGCGCGCGCACGCTGGCGCGGATCGGGGAACGCATGGCTGAGGATCGGCATGGCGCTGGGAATCAGCAGCGCACCGGCGATGCCCTGCACCACACGGCCGGCCACCAGCGTCTGCAGGTTGCCGGCGCAGGCGCACAGCAACGACCCCAGGGTGAAAGTGGCGACGCTGAGCAGCCACATCCGCCGATGCCCATAGCGATCCCCGAGCGGGCCCGCTGACAGCATCAGGGCCGACAACGCGATGGCATACGCATTGATCACCCACTGCAGGCCGGCCATGTCGGTGTCCAGCGCCTGCTGCAGGGTCGGCAGGGCGACGTTGACGATGCTGATGTCCAGTGAGGCGAGGAAGGTGCCGAGGTAGGCCGCCAGCACCAGGGCCGGTCGTCGCAAGCGTTGCATGTTCGGATCCCAGGGGAGGATGTGCCCGCATCCTAGCCACTGACTGACCGTCGGTCAATGACCGGCGGTCAGTCACTCCCGTGGCAGGGCTAGAATGGCCGCCGACACACCCGGACCCAGCCACGATGCAGACCCCCGCTGCCGCCAGGCCTCGCACCAAGCCCGCCGAAACCCGCCAGGAAGAACTGATGGACGCCGCTCAGGCGCTGTTTCTGTCCCAGGGCGTGGAGGCCACCACCGTCAGTGACATCGTGGCCGCAGCCGACGTGGCCAAGGGCACCTTCTATACCTACTTCGCCTCGCGCAGCGAGATCCTGCAGGCATTGGCGCAGCGCTACACCCGGCACTTCATCGAGGACGTCGACCAGGCCGTGCAGCAGCACCCCGCCGCTGATGGCGTGGCACGCCTGCGCGCCTGGATCCGCGCCAACATCGAGATCTACGTGCGCACGCACGCCGTGCACGATGTGGTCTTCGCCCATCACCATCATCACCAGCGTGGCAATGCCGAACGCAACGCGATCCAGCAGCAGCTGCTGTCGATTCTTGAAACGGGAATGACCGCCGGCCTGTGGCAGTTGCCGTCGCCGCAGGTCACCGCCTCGCTGATCTATGCCGGCGTGCACGGCGCCACCGATGACCTGATCGCCGCACCCGCGCAGGACGCCGACGCCTTCATTGCCGCCGTGGTGGGCGACTGCCTGCGCATGGTCGGCGTAGCGCCGGCCGCGACGCGTCGCTGACCCGCACCCCTCCGCTCAGCAATGGGCGAGGATGTTCAACAGCCTTCCGAACGGATCGCGCACGAAGAAGCGGCGCACGCCCCAGGGTTCATCGGCCGGGCCGTACTCCAGCGCGATGCCGGCCGCGCGCAAGCGCTCCAGCACCTCCTGCAGATTGTCCACCTCGATCGACAGGTCCGGCACTGCGGTGCCGGAGCCGCCTTCACTGGCAAAACTCACCTGCGCCAAGGCACTGCCCTGCCCGCCGTGGGTGACGATCCAACCGTGGTCCATCACCACCGGCATGCCGAGCAGGTCGCCGTAGAACGCAGCGGCGCGTTGCGGATCGGGCGTGGCGATGTTGGCAACGACGCGCCTGACAGCCATGGCATTTCCCTCTCCCGGAAGACGCATCGAGAGTACCGCATCGATGCCAGCGTCACCTCCTGCAACAGAAGAGCCCCGTCGATGACGGGGCTCCAGACGGCACAGAGCTTAGAAGGCGCGACTCACACGCCCATGCACAGGTCCACCACGCAGGTGTTGTAGGCCTGCTGGCACTCACCGGCATCCACACCGCTGGCCAGGCACATCTGATAGGCCCGCCAGCACGGCTTGTCGCAGGGCTCGACCGGCCCTGCCACTGCCACCGAACCGGTGCAGGCCAGCGCGAACACCGCACCGGCGACCATCTTCTTCAATGCACGCATCGTCATCACTCCCTGATAAGCCTGGTGAGCCCAGGCCGGCCCACCGTAGCCGGGCCACCGGGAGGCGAGGTGAACACCCGCGTCACGAATCCTTAACCAGTTCATAAAATTTCCTTCACGCGACTGGGGGGCATCGGCCTGCCTTGGCGTTAACGGCGTTGTTGTCCGTCAACCAAGGAAGTTGTCCGATGAATCACCCGCTGTACGGCCGTTCGTCCCGCTCCCTCCCGCATCGCCCGCTGGCACTTGCTGTTGCCAGCTCGCTGCTGCTGGCCACCACCTTGCCGGCCATGGCCAGCGAATCACTCGATGCCTGGCAGCATCAACGCCAGCTGCAGGCCGCGTGGGCACGGCCCGCCGCCGATGTGGCGTCGGCTTCCACGGCGCCCACCGCCACCGCGCCTGCGACGGGAAACACCGCCCTGCTCGGCAAACCCGGCGATGCAGCCAGCTGGCGCAGCGATGAATTCAACGCCGATTGGGGACTGGCTGCGATGGGCGCCGACTACGCCTACGCGCGCGGCCTGACCGGCCAGGGCGTGCGCCTGGCCCTGTTCGATTCAGGCTCGGCACTGGCGCACCCCGAATTTGCCGGGCGCAACACCTCCAGCATCACCATCGGTGCGGACTGCGCCACGCCCGGCGTGGTGGCCGGTGCCGGCGCATGCGGCCAGACCCGTGGCGAGCAGCCGGGCTACAACTACTACGGCCTCGGCCCCGGTGTTCCCGCCGCGCTGGCCGCACGGCTGATCGCCGCGGGCCAGCCCTATGGCTTCAGCTACGCCGACCATGGCACCCACGTGCTGGGCACCATCGGTGCCAACCGTGACGGCAAGGGCATGCACGGCGTGGCCTTCGGTTCGAACCTGACCGCCGCCCGCGTCTTCGGTGATACCTATTACGAGTGGCGCCTGGACCCTGACAATTTCTATCGCCCGCGTGCGCTGTACCGCACCGATCCGGATGATGCCGCCACGCTGGACATGTATGCGCAGATCCAGGCGCAGGGCGTGCGTGCCATCAACCACAGCTGGGGCATCTCCACCCGCAACATGACCGCCGCCGCGCTGGACGCGCAGTATGCGGCGATCGGTGATGGCTACGACGTGTACGGCAGCATCTATGCCGGCAGCGGCGACAAGCCGGGCTCCACGCTGATCCAGGTCTGGTCGGCCGGCAACGGCAGTGGTGCGGTGGCCGGCATCACCGCGTCGATGCCGCGCTGGAAGCCGGAAATCGAACCCTACTGGCTGGCAGTGGCCAATGTGCGCCGGCCCAATGCCGCCGCCGGCGAAACCGACTACGTGATCGACGGCAGCTCCAGCATCTGCGGTGTCGCCGCCAACTGGTGCATCTCCGCCCCGGGCACCGACATCCTCAGCACCATCGTGTCCGGCGAAATCAAGGGCCGCATCGAGAACACCTCGGCGTACGTGCGGCTGATCATCGACAGCGAGAACACCCAGTACACCTACGGCACCAAGACCGGCACGTCGATGGCCGCACCGCACATCACCGGCGCCCTCGGCCTGTTGATGGAGCGCTTCCCGTACCTGGACAACGCCCAGGTACGCGATGTGCTGCTGACCACCGCGCGCGATCTGGGGGCGGCAGGCATCGACCCCATCTACGGCTGGGGCATGGTCGACCTGCGCAAGGCGATCGAAGGCTATGGATCCCTGCGGGTGGATACCAACGTGGTGATGAACCAGAAGGCCGGTGGCCTGAAGGTGTGGGAAGGCGATGCATGGGATGACTGGACCAACGCCATCGGCGGCCCCGGCAAGCTGACCAAGTCCGGCATCGGCTGGCTGCGCCTGAGCGGCGACAACACCTTCAACGGTGCTGTACTGCGCGAGGGCACGCTGGAGTTGAACGGCAGCAACGCGCTCACCTCGGCGGTCGACGTGCAGGGTGGCCAGTTCCTGCTCAACGGCAGCCTGGTCTCCACCGCGCTCACCACCCACGGCGGCGTCAGCACGGTCAGCGCCAGCGGCGTGCTGAAGAACAGCAACCTGACGGTCGACGGCGGCGTGGTGTCCTTCAACGGCACGCAGACCGGTGGCACCACCACGGTCGGCGCCAACGGCGTGCTGAAGGGCGTCGGCACGCTGGGCAGCACCCGCGTCGATGGCACCATCGCCCCCGGCAACTCCATCGGCACGCTCACCATCAACGGCAATTACGTGCAGGGCGCCAGCGGCGTGTTTGCCGCCGAACTGGCCCCGGGCGGGCGCAGCGACCAGCTGCACGTGACCGGCACCGCGACCCTCGGCGGCACCCTGGTGGCATTGCCGGAACCGGGCACCTACTACCTCGGCGAGCAGTTCAACTTCATCCGCGCCGACGGCGGCGTCAGCGGCCAGTTCGCCAGGACCGACTTCAGCGCGTTCTCGCCGTTCCTGCAGTTCAGCCTGGCCTACGGTGCCAACGGCGCCCGCATCGACGTCGCACGCGGCGCGCTGCTGGCCAGCGCGGCCAGCACGCCGAACCAACGCGCGGTCGCCGCGGCCGCCGACGTGCTGGCGATCAACCAGGGCCTGCCCAAGCCGCTCACCCAGCTGTTCCCGCAGCAGGTGGGCGGCGTGCTGGACGGCATCGGTGGCGAACTGCACGCTGCCACCGCGCTGGCCCTGGTCGAAGGCAGCCGCCATGTCCGTGATGCCGCGCTGTCGCGCCGCGCCGGCGCGGCGGCACCCGGTGCGGAGCCGGGCGACGCCACCGGTGCATGGGTGCAGGCCATCGGCGGCAACGGCAAGCTGGATGGCAATTCCAACACCGCGCGCACCGACACCAACAGCAACGGCGTGCTGGTCGGCGTCGACCGCGAGTTCGGCGGCTGGCAGATCGGCGTATTGGCCGGTACTGGCCGCACCGACGTGAAGCAGCAGGAGCGTCGCGCCCGGTCGAAGATCGACAACACCCACTTCGGTGCCTACGCCAGCCACAACTGGGGCGGTTTCGGCCTGCGTGGCGGCGTCGCATGGAGCCGCAACGAAGTGAAGAGCAACCGCGACGTGGCCTTTGCCGGTTTCAGTGACAGCCTGAGCGCGCGCTACAACGCACACACCCGCCAAGCCTTCATCGAAGCAGGCTACCGCTTCGGCGGCGCCGAGGGTGGCCTGGAGCCGTACCTGCAGGTCGCACGCGTGGAAGTGGACCTCAAGCAGATCGACGAGCGCGGCGGTTCAGCGGCACTGCACGGCAAGGTGGACGACACCGGCACCACGGTCGCCACCGCCGGCGTGCGCTTCGACAAGGGCCTGAAGGCATCGTTCCAGCAGGACAGCTGGCTGCACCTGCGCGGTGGCGTGGGCTATCGCCGCGCCTCGGGTGACCGCAGCCAGGTGGCCAACCTCGCCTTCGCCAACAGCACCACGACGTTCGCGGTCGAGGGTGCACCGATTGCCGACAATGCGGTCGTGGCCGAACTGGGCCTGTCGGCCTGGCTGACCCCGCGGCAGCAGCTGGAGCTGGGCTACAGCGGCCAGTTCGGCAGCGAAAGCCGCGATCACGGTGCCAATGCCCGCTGGTCGATCCGCTTCTAGTCACGTGCCCGGTTAGTCACGTGCTCTCTTGACGGGTTGGGGCGGCCTCGCGGCCGCCCCTTTTTTATGCGCGTTCCCTGGACAAAGGTGGCCGGGGCAGAACACTGCCCCGGCCGCGGCGGCACCGCGGAGAAGGCCGCCTTCAAGCGTCAGGCTGCCTTCATCGCGTGCTTGCGCGCGCGCATGACGTTGTGGCATTCCTGCACGTCCGGCAGCAGCTGGGTCACTTCCTGGCGCACGGCCGGCGGCAGATCGTTCTCCTTCAGCACGTCCTTGAACGCGCCGAGCAGGCGATCTTCGGATTCTTCCAGCTCGGCCACGTAGCCGTAGTTGGTATCACCGAAGGCAGCGCGCACCTTGCCGTAGAACTGCTGCATCGAGCCGACGACAGTACCGTGCTCGGCCGGCTTGCCACCGCTGGCAGCGACCGAGCCGCTCAGTGCCGCAACGATGCGGCCCTTGACGCCGGCAATGCGGGTGAACAGTGCCGACAGCTCGGCATCCTTCACCTTGGTCGCGGCTTCTTCATAGAAGGACTTGCCATCACGGGCGATCTCGATCAGGTCGTTGAGGCGATGTTCGATGGTGGACTGGGTGCTCATGTCATTGCTCCTGTGTGGTCGATTCCGTGGGAGAGAGGCAGCGGTGAGTGCTGCCTGCGGGACCACTGTGGACAGGGTCATGTGCTTCGTGGGTGAGCATTGATTGATGCATGCATCACCTCGCCCAACCCGCACTGACCGCTTCACGCCACGGTGGTGTTGCGTTCACGCGGACGTGTCCGCGCCTGCTTCACCAGGGGATGAAAAGAATGACCAGAACGATGACCAGCACCGCGGCAAGCGCTGCCATCAGCACGTTTCGCTGGCGCCAGCTGGGCTTCGGTTTTCCTGGGGTATTCATGGATGCACACCTGTTTCTGCGGATGACCCCGCCAGCGTGATGGATCTGAATCAGTGCCCGCGTAGAGGGCACGTGCATGCGACGTGCACGCGCCGGAGCGTATGTCGATTCCAGGCGCTGTCGTTCGTCGGAACACTGGAAGCCAGGCCCGTCGGCCTGCAGGAGCCTCCCGATGTGTCCCATCCTCACTGCCTTCGCCACCTCCCCCGACCGCGGGCAGGGCCTGGCCCGCGACATGCGCGTGCGCTGGGCGCTGGAAGAGCTGGGCGTGGCCTACGACGTGCAGCTGCTGACTTTTGCGGAGATGAAGCAGCCCGCCCACCTCGCAAGAAATCCATTTGGGCAGATTCCCACCTGGCAGGACGGCGGCCAGGTCCTGTTCGAATCGGGCGCCATCGTCCTGCACCTGGCCGAACAGTACCCGGGCTTGTTGCCGGGCACTCCGGATGCGCGCATGCGCGCGATCATGTGGCTGTTCGCCGCGCTGAACACGGTGGAGCCGCCGATTGTTGAACGCTCGATGGCCTGGGTACTGGAGCGCGAGCAGCCCTGGTATGCGCAGCGGCTACCGATGCTCGATGAGCGGGTGCGGACGCGGCTGGCGCAGTTGTCCGCAGCGCTGGGTGATTCCGCCTGGCTGGACGGCGGATTCAGCGCGGGCGACCTGATGATGGTGGCGGTGCTGCTGCGGCTGAAGAGCAGCGGCCTGCTCGATGAATTCCCGCAGGTGAGCGGCTACGTGGACCGGGCAACGCAGCGACCCGCCTACCAGCGCGCGTTCGCCGCGCAGCGGGCGGTGTTCCAGAACGGGTAGTTCCGCGCCCGGCGTGGAAACACTCAGCGCGGCCTGGGCCGGCAGGCGGCCTGTACCAGCATCAGCTGTGCCACCAGGATCAGCATCGCGCACCCGGACAACAGCCACGGATCGATGTACCACTGCGCGTTGAAGCTGAACTCTCCGGCGGAGATGCGCTTCCAGCCGTTGAAGTGCTGCATGGCGGCCACCACGAACGCGAAGCCGCCTGAGGTGTACGCAAGCCAGGGCACGATGAGGCCGCCCGGCCGCGCGAACAGCATCAACAGCCCCAGCACGCCAATCACCGTGCGCTGCACGCGGCAGTAGGGGCAGACGTAGGCCAGCCCGCTCCATTCCACGGACCAGGCCAGCAGGCTGACCAGCACCGACAGGCCTGCGGCAAGGTACAGCCACTTCGGCGTGATCGTCATGCTGCCGCTGTATGCCATTGCCTGCTCCTTCGTTCAAAGACCCGGGCAGGGTAGCAGCGCCACCGGGTCAATCCTTCTTGAAGACCGTGCGCTTGCCGATCGGGCTGCTCTTGCGCGCCGTCGGCTTGGCCAGGCCCGGAATCAGGAAGTCGGTGACCTTGTGGCCCTTCTGGACCTTGGCGGCCAGCCAGCGCGGCATGCGACCACGGCCGGACCAGGTGAGCCGCTTGTACTCCGGGTCGCGGTACTTGGCCGCCACTTTTCCGGTCCTGCGCCGTGCCGGCTTCCGGCGCGGGGCGGCCTCTTCGATGGCCTCTCCGCCGAACAGCTCCTCCAGGGTATACCCCGCTTCGGCCGCTGCGGCCTTCAGCAGGCGGCGTACCGCACTGGCCGGGCGGCGGTTGGAAATCAGCTGTTTCCGCTGTTCAGCGGCAACCACCAGGGCGCCCAGCTCGCGAAGGCTGAGCGATTCAATATCAATCGTCATGCGGGAAAGGTCTACCGCGCCGCGGCGGCTGTCAAGGCATCCTGATGCCCGGGCATACACACAGGCTTCACCGCCGCTGGGCTCCGATCGCCTTCGCACGCCATCTCCGAGGACATCGACGTGAGCACCTCATCGCATTCGCTCGCCTACCTGCTTGCACGCCTGCTGCTGATGGCGCTGTTCCTGGTTTCCGGCATCGGCAAGCTCGGCGACCCCGGTGCCACCCAGGGCTACATGGAAGCGATGGGCGTGCCGGGCATCCTGCTGTGGCCGACCATCGTCTTCGAGATCGGCAGCGGGCTCTGCATCCTGCTCGGCTTCCAGACCCGCCTGGTGTCGGTGGTGCTGGCGGGTTTCAGCCTGGTGACCGCTTTCATCTTCCACCACAACGTCGCCGACCCGACCCAGCAGATCATGTTCCTGAAGAACCTGGGGCTGGCCGGTGGATTCCTGCTGCTGGCCTGTACCGGTGCCGGGCGTTACAGCATTGATGGGCGTGGGCGGCGCGGCTAGGCGCTGATCCGCCGCCTGCGCGCTAGCGGCGGAGCTCCGCCTCGGGTGCCAGCGTGTGGATCACCTTGCCCTGCGCATCGAGGAACTCGATTGCACCGTAGCCTTCGGCGGTGACCGTCAGGCGTAGGCGCGTGCGGTCTGACCTGTCGTTCAGGGCAATGGCCGGCGTGCCATCAGCGCCAACCACCAGGCCGATGCGCGTGGGTGCCTGCACGCCGGGAATCAGCTTGTTGCCCAATGCAGGTTCACGGATCAGCTTCGGCGCCTGGTTGATCGAGAAGCTCACTCCGCCGTCCGGTGATACCCGCCACCCGATCGCGTCCATCGCCGGATGATCCAGCGCCAGCACCGCCATCCCGCCGTCGACATCGGCGGTGCCGAAGCCACCGCGCTCGCTGCCCTTGTCGTCGTACAGCACCATCCCGGCCACGTTGAACGCGCGTTTGTACTGCAGGCCATCGATGATCGGCGCCGGTGTCCTGCCGGACAACGTCATGCGGATCACGCCGGTGTCGTCGACGATATCGATCCGCCGCGCGGTGATGCGTTCGTGGTCCGGCGTTTCCACGCGTGTCTGCGGTGCCTTGTCCACGATCAAACGCTGCAGGGTTTCAACCGAAGGGCGCCTGGGTGAATCGGAAGACTCTTCAGCCGCGGCAGGCACGGCGGCGAGGGTGGTCAGAACGACGAACGTGCAGGCACTGCGCTTCATGCGGGCTCCTGGTCGGACGGATCGGCGGAAGCCGCATCATGCCACTCTTCCGGAGGATGCTCCGACGAGCTCTGGCGAGCAGAGGCCCACACTCCATCATTGGAAGCAAGCCCCAACGAGGCATGCATTCTTAATTCTTCAGAATTTGATCAAGCGCCCTTCGTGCCATGCGACCGGCAAAGCAGCATGATGAGCGCCCCATTCAAGTCAGGGCGCTCGTTCATCTTCATGCGTGACATCGGACAGTTCTACGTAACCAGCGTCGAGGGAGTGACGCGCGCGGACGGCACACTCCTGCAGGTCACTCGAATCGATTGCGCCTGCATCAAGTGCTCCTGGCAGTTCAGGGCGATTCCCAATCATGGGCTGGTCGATCTTGATGGAGCAGCGGCCCTCAGTTGCCCAACCTGTGGCAATCACCAGTCCGTCAGCCGGGCACGGCTCGAAGAGCTCAATCGACGCAACGGCGAATAGCCGGCGCTTGGACCTTCCATCAACATCGCACCCACGCTGCCGATACCTGTTCGGCGCTAGCCTGCAGTCAACCGATATTTGCCGGCCTTCCCATGAGTCATACCGGACTGTTTCAGATCACCAACCTGACGTACAAAGCCGGAGAGCATGGCACTCTGGCACGGGCACTGCAGATCGTAGCGACGTGCACGGCCTGCGGCGCTACGAGCGTGTGGGGCGAAGATGAGATGGAACATGTCGCCGGGGGAACCGTGCTGGCCTGCCGTAACTGTGGCGTCCGCCAGGCCATCAGCAACGCGCGCCTTTCAAGCAGCCCGTCCGACATCCGTCATCCGCGCCGCTGAGTGGCACGCGGTTCGTATCGCGTAGCGCACCGTCAGGCGCAGGCGTTCACCCGGCTTTTACAGCGCGTCGCCACCTCGGGCGAAGAAGCACCCAGATGCATCTGCCTGCATCCAAGCACCGCGCCCCCGCGCATGTAGGATGCCCGCGCCTTGCGGGCCTCCCATAGAGGAACGCGCCGTGAAAGCTCTTCAGCGGATAGCCGCCACCGTAAGCTTCGCCGTACTCGTTTCAGCAACTTCACTGAGCTTCGCCGCCAACACCGTGATGGTGGGCGGAGCGGAGATGTATCCCAGCAAGACCATTGTCCAGAACGCCATCAACTCCAAGGACCACACCACCCTGGTCGCCGCGGTCAAGGCAGCCGGGCTGGTCGATACCCTCAATGGTGCGGGCCCCTTCACCGTTTTCGCACCCACCAATGCAGCCTTCAGCAAGTTGCCCGCAGGCACGGTCGATACGCTGGTAAAGCCTGAAAACAAGGCGCAGTTGACCAAGATCCTGACCTACCACGTGGTGCCGGGCAACTACAGTTCCGCGCAACTGATGGCCGATGCCAGGAAGCACGGCGGCAAGGCCATGCTGAAGACCGTTGAAGGTGAGTCGCTTACCGTCGCGCTGCATGACGGCAAGCTATGGGTCATTGATGCCAAGGGTGGCAAGGCGGGAATCAGCATTGCCGATGTCGGCCAGTCCAATGGCGTGATTCACGTGATCGACACCGTGTTGATGCCGAAGTAACGGCGACCGGCGGGTGGAGCATAAGCGCGGCAGTCGCACAGCGGCTGCCGCCGTCGCCTCCCTTGAACCGGAATCACGGCTGCGAAGCGGATGACGCGCTACCTCATGCGTCCAGCACCCTTGATCGCCCTCGTCAGTCGGAAGCAGACCCGGGATTCCAGCTGATTACCTGAACGTCATAGAGCTCACATTCGGTTTGGCCCATCGGCTCCCAATGATCGCTCGCCAACTCAAAGAAGGCATCCGGCACGTCCATGGAAAACGTTGCGCCCTTCTCCCGATTGCGCTGGCGGACGCGATCGCGTCGAACCTCACGTGGGGCATCCAGCAGATACACGGCCAGACCGTAGCCTGCCTCCCTGACCTTCGCGTAGAAATTCTCGCGACTGGCTCTCTCCACCAGACCCAGCTCAAGCACAACGTCGCGCCCCGTATCGAGCACTTCGCTGGCTGTGACCCATATCTGATCCAGGCAGCGTGCCTTCCTTGCCGCATACCATTCCATCAGGTTGGCGGCGGGACGGTCCGGGCTGTACAGCCGGACGAACCACGCGTCCAGGATGAATCCTGCGGCCGTATGCAAACTTCGCAACTCGGCGACAAACGTGGATTTACCCGCACCTACGGGTCCTTCGACCAGGTGAATCGTTGCCATCGTGGTTGAGCCATCCTTCATGGCATTCAGAGACAGACCAGCCATCGGAGACCAATCGCTGTTTCGGAGGTGATAACGGAGCTGCGGGGATGGCCGTGGACACCCGTGACCCAGACGATCAGGCTCACCTGCACCGCTGGCAATCACGCGCCCCTGCCCCACGTGAATTCTGCCCGGGGGCACAAAAAAAGCACTTGAGCGGAACCCAAGTGCCATTCTTGTGGTGGGCCCACCAGGATTCGAACCTGGAACCAAGGGATTATGAGTCCCCTGCTCTAACCGTTGAGCTATAGGCCCTGCGCAGCGCCACAGTGTAGTGGAGCGCGCCCCTGCCCGGCTACTCAGACGTCAACCGCCAGCGCCTTGGCCACCCGCTCCAGCCGCACTTCCGCAATCTCCGCGAAGTGCTGCATCTGCCGAAGATGCGCCTGGTACAACGCAACCGTCCTTCTGGCCCCTTCCAGCCCGGGCTGGTTGCAACCACCAAAACCCTCAACCAGTTGCGCACCAGACCGCGTCAGAAGCGCCTGCGTCGTGCGACGGGCGAAACCCAGCCGATCCTCGCGCTCGTCCTGCTCTACTTCCTCCCAATCCAGCAGCGGCGGGAAGTCGGCTTGCAGGGGATCAGGTATTTCGTGCTTGACAACATTCATGGCGTAACTCCAGATGCATAGGGGATCCGTGCAGCAGGCAGCACGTGGTGTGCATGGCCTGCTGCCTGTCTGCATCGGTGCCGGTGAAGATCCGGCCCGCCTACGCGATGTGTTGAGCATCTGCCCGGCCAGCGTGAGGCTGTCGCGGGGGAGAATTCAAACGGCAGATGCGACACAGCGCGAAATCACCCAAACCGCGCCCCCATTGCCCTCACGCCCTCGACATTCCCCCGCGCCAGCGCGCGTAATCCATCCGACCCCACCCGCGCATCCCCCGCAACGCGCTCCCAGAACTCGCTCGCCAGCGGCGCCGCCCAGCGCAGATGTTCAAGCTCGCCGCTCTCACGCGGTGCAACCGCGTCCAACGGCGCATCCTGCCGCAGCACGCCCAGCCGCGAAGGCGCCAACGACATCGGCAACATGTCGTAGGCCGGCGCCAATGGCAGCGGACCACGGTCCACGAAGTGGAAACCGATGTTGCCCTGATGCATGTCGCCGTTACCGATCAACCGCCCAAACGCATGCAGCCGCGCCATGACCTGCACGGTTTCGGCAGACAGCCAACCCGCCGCCTGCAGCAGCGCACCCGCGCGCGGCCACTCCGCAGTCGCCTCACCCGTAAACGCAGCCGAAAGCGACAGCAGCGAAACAAAACCTCGCCGCCCCAGCACATCGGCGCTGCGGTCGAAGCGCGTCACTTCCAGGAAGGTATGCGTGGGTGTCTGCAGCAACTCGCTGCTCGCTGCGTCCACGCCGGCGGCGCGCAGGATTTCCAGCGCGAGGTGTTCGCACACCAGCAGGTCGGCCCAGCGCTGTGCGGCCTCCCCGCCATCGGGCTGGGCGAACTTCACGATCACCGCGCGGCGCCCGCCGTCGCTTTCCACGGTGGCGGTGAACTTGGGCTGCTCGCCGCCAGGCGACGAACCCACGTCCTCGCCGGCCAATGCGGCACGAGCCCGTTGCGGGTACTGCTGCGGGCGGTCGCGCGCAGCCACCCGATCGGGCGGTGCATCCAGCGCCGCCAAGGCCGCCTGTACGGCCTCACCGCCCAGCAGCAGGTCGCCGGTCTCGGTTCCGCCACCATGCACCAGCGCCACCAGCACGTCGTCGCGCTGCCAGCGCGTCAGGTCCGCGGACAGACCCAGGCCGCGCGCACGGCCATGCGCGAAGCTGCGGCCGAGGAAGCCCTGCGGACGCAGGTCATCGAGGTACCACGGCAGGCCCGGGAAGAACGCGGCAATGTCGCCCTCCGGTGTGCGCAACAGGTTGGGCCGCGCGCGGCTGGCGTCCAGGTGGAAGGTGTCGCCACTGAGCGCGATCAGCCGGCCCAGCTCTTCCAGCGTGGCGTCCTCGCGCAGGCGGTACAGCGGCCATTCGCTGCCCACGCGCGAAGGCTGGCGCAGGGCGTAGGCGGTGGCACGCGTCTGCCCCAGCCGCACGACCTGATCGCCGCTGGCCGCGACCAGGCGGCTGAGGGTCATGCGATTTACGCCCAGGCGCTCGGCCAGCGCGGCCGCCGGTTGTGGCTGGCCGGGGGGCAGCTGGGCGATCAGGTCCTGGGGCTGCAGGAGTGCGCGGCGGGCCATGGACGGGCCTTGGAGACGAATAGTGTTACGTATTTATCGCAAAAAAATGCGGACTGCAAGCTGGAGTCAGTATCAAAGCTGCTGTTTTTCAAAGGTTTTCAAGAGGACAGCAGCGGTATTGATCAGAAATAGTGTTACGTAAAAATTACGAATTCTTAAGAAAATCCGCCGAGCATGGCTCTGCGCTACCTTCGCGGGGCGTGGCCCTGCCCACCCAAAGAAAAACCCCGCCGAAGCGGGGTTCTTCTTGACTGAAGCAGTTGCCGAGCATGGGCTCGGCACTACCTGGCTATCAATCGATATCCAGGAAGCTGCGCAGCTGCTCCGAGCGGCTCGGGTGACGCAGCTTGCGCAGGGCCTTCGCTTCGATCTGGCGGATGCGCTCGCGGGTCACGTCGAACTGCTTGCCGACCTCTTCCAGCGTGTGGTCGGTGTTCATGTCGATGCCGAAGCGCATGCGCAGCACCTTGGCTTCCCTCGGGGTGAGGCCGGCCAGCACGTCGCGCACGGTTTCAGACAGGTTGATGTTGGTGGTGTTCTCGATCGGGGACTCCACATTGGTGTCCTCGATGAAGTCGCCCAGATGGGAATCCTCGTCGTCGCCGATCGGGGTTTCCATCGAGATCGGCTCCTTGGCGATCTTCATCACCTTGCGGATCTTGTCTTCCGGCATGTCCATTTCCTTGGCCAGCTCCTCCGGCGTGGCCTCGCGGCCGTACTGCTGGAGCATCTGGCGGGAAATGCGGTTCAACTTGTTGATCGTCTCGATCATGTGCACCGGAATACGGATGGTGCGTGCCTGGTCGGCAATCGAGCGGGTGATCGCCTGGCGGATCCACCAGGTGGCGTAGGTCGAGAACTTGTAACCGCGGCGGTACTCGAACTTGTCCACGGCCTTCATCAGGCCGATGTTGCCTTCCTGGATCAGGTCGAGGAACTGCAGGCCGCGGTTGGTGTACTTCTTGGCGATCGAGATCACCAGGCGCAGGTTGGCCTCGACCATTTCCTTCTTGGCCTTGCGCGCCTTGGCTTCACCGTAGGCCATGGCACGGCTGATTTCCTTCAGCTCTTCCAGGTCCAGCTGGGTCAGCTTCTCGATGTCGATCGTCGCCTGCTGTTCGGCAATGATCTGGTCCTTCACTTCGCGCAGTGCCGAAGACCACTTCTGCTTGCGCTTCAGTGCATCTTCCACCCATTCCAGGTTGGTCTGGTTGCCTTCCCAGGAACGGATGAAGTCCTTGCGCGGCATGCGGGCGGTAACGGTGGCCAGGTTCAGCACGCGGCGCTCATGCGACTTGATGTCGGCCATGGTGTCGCGCAGCTGCTTGGTCAGCACGTCGGTCAGCGGCAGCGGCAGCTTCAGGGTGACGAACACCGCCGACATCTCTTCGCGCAGGCGCGGCAGGTTCTTCTTGTCGCCCTTGGTCGCCGCCTTCTTGAAGGCAGTGAAGGCATCGCTCAGCGCCTGCATGCGCGCGGCGACTTCCTCCGGGTCCGGACCGGTCGGTGCGGCTTCTTCCTCGCCACCCTCGACATCATCGTCCTCGTCCTCGTCACCATCGGCGTCGGCATCGTCGCCGTCGTCGGACGCGGCAGCGGCCGGCGCAGGCACTTCGTCCGTAAGGTCGTTGAAGCCGACAATCACTTCGGCCAGGCGCTTCTTGCCTTCCTTGTGGGCTTCATAGTCGTTCAGCAGCGACTCGACCGACACCGGGAACTGGCCCAGGGCGGCCTGCACCTGCGAAAGGCCTTCCTCGATGCGCTTGGCAATGGCGATTTCGCCTTCGCGGGTCAGCAGCTCGACGGTGCCCATTTCGCGCATGTACATGCGCACCGGGTCGGTGGTACGGCCACCTTCGGTGTCGAGCGCGCTCAGCGCGGCGGCGGCTTCTTCGGCCGCGGTGTCATCGACTTCGCGGTTACCGGTGTTGCCGTCGTTGAGAAGCAGGGTTTCCACATCCGGCGCAACTTCATGGACATCGATGCCCATGCCGTTGATCATGCCGATGATGTCTTCGATCTGTTCCGGGTCGACCATGTCGTCCGGCAGATGGTCATTGACTTCGGCGTAGGTCAGGTAGCCCTGTTCCAGGCCCTTGCTGATCAGTTGCTTGATTTCGGATTGGGCAGGACGTTCGTTGGCCATGTAGTGCTCGCGCCACCGGCTAGGGAGAAATAGGGAACGTAGCATTATACCAGCCCGGGGCCCCGCCTGCCGGGCGGTGGTCCCGCAGGCTCAGGGCCTGAGAAGGAAGGTCACAGGACCGTCATTGACCAGGCTGACGACCATATGGGCACCAAATCGGCCCGTTTCCACCCCCGGCGCGTGATTTTCACGACAGATCCCGACAAAACGGTTGAACCCGCGTTCAGCCTCGTCCGGCGGCGCCGCGCTGGTGAAGCTCGGGCGCATGCCCGAGCGGGTGTCGGCGGCCAGGGTGAACTGGCTGACCAGCAGCAGGCCGCCGCCGGTATCACGCAGCGACCGGTTCATCTTCCCGGCCTCATCGGCGAACACCCGGTAGCCCAGCAGGCGCTCGGCCATCCGCTGCAGCTGGGCCTCGGTATCGCCGGGCTCCATGCCGACCAGCGCCAGCAGGCCGGGGCCGATCTGCCCGACCGCTTCGTCGTCGACATGCACGGCGGCCTGGCTGACACGTTGGATCAGGACGAGCATCGTGGGCTTCCGAATGAACAGGGCCGGCCACGATAGCAGCGCCCTTGGCTAAACTGGCGCCGATGAATCCGCAACGCAAAGCCCGGCTGGTCTACCGCGCCACCACCCTGTTCGCCCGCCTGCCCTGGCCGCTGCTGCGGGGCGCCGCGCGCGCCCTGGCGTGGGCGTGGATCAGTCTCAATGCCCGTGAGAGCCGCGTCACCCGGCGCAACCTGGAACTGGCCTACCCCGAACTGGATGCCACCGCGCGCGACCGCCTGCACCGCGAGCTGCTGCGCTCCACCGCGCTGCAGGCCATTGAGACCCTGCGCCTGTGGAGCCAGAAGCCGGCCGACAACCTGCGCCTGCACCTGAAGCAGCGCCATGGCGAAGCGCTGTATGACGCGGCGCTGGCCAGCGGCCAGGGCGTGATCGTGGCTGCGCCGCACTTCGGCAACTGGGAGCTGCTCAACCAGTGGCTGGCCTCGCGCGGGCAGATCGCCATCGTCTACAAGCCGCCGGAGGACGAGGCCAGCGACGCCTTCCTGCAGCTGGTGCGCGGCGGCCAGAACGTGCAGCAGGTGCGCGCCGAAGGCCCGGCCGTGCGGCAGCTGTTCAAGGTGCTCAAGGACGGTGGTGCCACCGGCATCCTGCCCGACCAGCAACCCAAGGCCGGCGACGGTGTGTTCGTGCCGTTCTTCGGCGTGCAGGCGCTGACCATGACCCTGGTCAACCGGCTGGCCGAGCGCACCGGTGCCACCGTGCTGTACGGCTGGTGTGAGCGCATCGGGCCGGACATGGAATTCGCCCTGCACATCGAACCGACCGATCCGGCGGTGGCCGACCCGGACCCGCAGGTGGCCGCCACGGCGCTCAATGCCGGTATCGAACGCATCGCCCGCCGCGACCCCGCGCAGTACCAGTGGACGTACAAGCGCTATACGCTGCGACCGGCGGGCAGCGGCGAGGAGGATCCCTACGCCACCGAAGAGCATCCCCACTAGCGGCCCCACTGAGCCCGACCGGTCCCTGCGACCGGCGGCCGCACCACGTTGAATACGACGCCGGCGCCCCCATAGAGACTGCGATGTCCGCCTCCCCCGGTCCTGCCATGCCTGCTTCTTCCCTGTTCGGCGATCCGGCCGCGATCCGCTGCGAACGCGCGGTGGCCGAACTGCGCGCCGGTCGCCCGGTCCTGCTGCACGATGGCCAGGGCCAACGCCTGGCCGTGATCGCGCTGGACAGCGCCACCGCCAGCAGCTTCGCCGTCTTCGCCAGCGCCGCGCGCGAGCGCCACTACCTGTTTCTTACCGCCACCCGCGCCCGCGTGCTCGGCGTGGAAGCCCCCGAAGGCGCACGCCTGCCGCTGGCCGGCATCGCCTTCGATGCCCTGCCCTCGCTGGGCTACCTGCGCGAGCCCGGCCCGATGCCGGAGGGCTGGAGCGCCGGTGACGCCTTCGATGCCGGCGCGGTTGAACTGGCCCGCCTGGGCCTGCTGCTGCCGGCAATGGTGGCCGTGCGCCTGGACGCAGGTGACGCCACCTTCGACGGTGCCGCCGAAGTCGCCCTGTGCGACCTCGCCGAGGGCGCGGCCCATGCGGCCCACGATTACGAACTGGTGGCCCGCTCCCCGGTGCCGCTGCGCGACGTTGGCATGACCACCTTCGCGGTGTTCCGCGGCGGCGTGGCGCAGCGCGACCAGGTGGCGATCATCGTCGGCGAACCGGACCTGTCGGCGGTGGTCCCGGTGCGCGTGCATTCCTCGTGCCTGACCGGCGATCTGTTCGGTTCACTCAAGTGCGACTGCGGCGACCAGCTGCGGCGCGGCCTGCGCAAGCTGAAGGAACTGGGTGGCGGCGTGCTGCTGTACCTGGACCAGGAAGGCCGCGGTACCGGCATCGCGGCCAAGATGCGTGCCTACGGCTACCAGCACGATGGCCTGGACACCATCGATGCCGATGCACAGCTGGGCTTCGGCGCCGACGAGCGTCGCTACGGCAGCGCGGTGGCGATGCTGCACGGCCTGGGCATCGCGCGCGTGGCCCTGCTCAGCAACAACCCGACCAAGGCGCAGCGCCTGCGCAATGCCGGCATCGAGGTGCTGGACTGCATTCCGGTCACCGGCGAGATCACCGCCGAGAACGAGCACTACCTGCGCACCAAGGCCGACCGCGCGGGCCACATGCTGGACGTGGACGCGCTGATCCAGGCTGCCCAGTAACGCGGCCGACCTGCTACCGTCTGCGCGGTGCGGCCACGGCCGCCACCGCCCGCCCTGCTGCCTGACGGAGCCCGCGTGACCGACGCCTCGATTCCTGCACCACCCGCCTCCGACTGGCAGGTACTACCGCAACGCGCGGCCCGCCTGGCTGCACTGGAAGGCGCCTTCGGCGGCCTGTTCGTGCCGGGCCTGCCGCTGGCGGCGGCGGCGTGGTTCTTCGATCTGCCCGGCGGGCTGTGGACTGCAGCCCTCGGCTTGCTGATCGGCATCGCCTTCGGTGCGTGGCTGGGCCATCGTCGGCTGGTCCGCACGCGCTGGCGGCTGGATGCACAGGGCCTGGGCCTGCGCCGCGACCTGATGTGGCAGCTGGAAACCCGCATTCCCATTTCGCGCGTGCAGCACCTGGACCTGCGCCGGGGGCCGCTGGAGCGCCGCGCCGGCCTGGCCACGCTGATCGTGCACACCGCCGGCACCCGCATGAGCGCGGTGACCGTCAGCGGCCTGGACGAGGCCGACGCCGAACGCCTGCGCGACACCCTTTCGCATCAGCTCGACCAGGACGCCGACGCCCTGTGAGCCTGCCGCCGCCCCTGCCCGCATCGCTGCCCGATGGCGGCGAAGACCATCGCCTGCATCCATGGTCGTGGCTGTTCGTGCTGCTGATGCAGCTGCGCCACTACTTCCTGCCGCTGATCGCGCTGCTGGTATTCGGCCAGCGCGGCGATCGCGATCCGATGTGGGCGCAGTTGATCCCGTTGTCGGCCATTGCTGTCCTGGTGCTGGTGTCGGTGCTGCAGTACCTGAGCTACCGCTACCGCATCGGCAGCGATGCGATCACCGTGCGCAGCGGCCTGCTTGCGCGCAACCGTCGCGAGATCCCGTTTGCCCGCATCCACAACGTGGAAGTGCGGCAGAACCCGCTGCACCGCCTGTTCGGCGTGGCCGAGCTGCGCCTGGAGTCGGCCGGTGGCGCGCGCCCGGAGGCGGAAATGCGGGTGCTGAAGCTGGACCAGGCCTTGGCCCTGGAGCGGCTGGTGCGCCAGCGCGGGCAAGCGTCGCAGGCCAGCGAAGCGATTGCGGTGGCCGACATCGCCGACACCGGCAATGAACACGTGCTGCTGCGCCTGTCCAGCGGGGACGTGGTGCGCATGGGCCTGCTGTCCAACCGGGGCTGGGCGCTGGCGATCGCCGCCGTCGGCGTGCTGTTCCAGACCGTGCCACGGCCGGTGATGGATGACGCCCTCCAGCGCGGTGGCCGCGAGGCGTTCGGCTACGCCAGCCACCTGCATCCCGGCGTGGCTGGCGCGTTCCTTCTGGCGGGCACTGCGCTCCTGCTGGGCTGGCTGGCGCTGCGCGTGCTGTCGGTGGTGCTGACCCTGCTGCGCTACCACGGCTTCACGCTCAGCGAGCAGGAGCGCCGCCTGACCGTCTCGGCCGGCCTGCTCAGCCGCACCCGCAGCAGCGTGGCGCGTCGCCGCATCCAGGCCTGGACCCTGCGCGAAAGCACCCTGCATCGCTGGTTCGGGCTGCGCCAGCTGCGCATCGACAGCGCCGCCGGCGGGCCTTCGCGCGATGAGGACCGTGCCCTGCGCGAACTGGCGCCGCTGGCTCCACGCATGCGTTGCGAGCAGCTGGTGCAGCACCTGCTGCCGCAGCTGCAATGGCCGCCGGCACAGTGGCAGTCCATTCCGCAGCGCGGTTGGTGGCGGCTGTGCCTGGGTGCACTGCTGCTGGCGCCGTTGCTGGCGGCGGCCGCGTACTGGCGGTGGGGATCATGGGGGCTGGTGGTGCTGGCCTGGATGCCGATGGCACTGCTGATCGCGCGTCGGCAGATGGCACGCATGGGCTGGTACCTGGACGATCACTACGTGGCGGTGCGCGGCGGCTGGTGGAAGCGCTGGTGGCGCTGGGCCGAGCTGGACAAGGTGCAGGGCCTGCGCCTGCAGCGCTCGCCGCTGGACAAGCTGCTCGGCACCAGCAGCCTGCAGCTGGATACCGCCGGTGCGCACGGTGATGTGGCACTGACCCTGCATTACCTGCCGCACGAACAGGCACAACGGGTGATGGAACAGCTGGCGGCGGCACTGGCACGGCGCAAGCTGCGCTGGTGAGCCATGAAGATAGTGCCGGCCGTTGGCCGGCAATCACAGAGATGCCCGGGCCATGGCCCCCCCCCCCCGCCCCAC
>NZ_JAPTFX010000038.1:0-34029 GCF_030985895.1 Stenotrophomonas sp. Sm6012
CCCCCCCCCCCCCCCCCCCATTGCCCCGGGGCGGAAATCCCCGCGGCCCCGGGGGAACGCCACCCGGGCTGGCAAGCGTAAAACACGCTGAAGCTCGGGTTTGCAGTCCCGGCCACCCTTTTCCGGTGGCATGCGAAGGTGTAAACGCCAACGTACGATGTGCCAATGGGCAAACGCGCCACTGCAACAATTCGTACGATTCGCGACATTGTTGCACAGCCCCTGCGGACGTCCAGAACCTAGGGGCGCAATGGCTTGGCAGGTGTTAAGCCGCAGGCGCCGTTGTGCCGCGCGGCAGGATGGGGATCGTGCGGATTACGTCACCCTGCGCGCGGCGGAGGCGCTTCGCGTGGGTGCGGGCCGGTCGTGGCTGTGCTCAGCCCTTGAAGTGAGGATCGGTCACCGGCAACAGGTTGTAGCTGGACAGATCCATTTCGACGCGATGCACCTTGTCCACCTGCGCGTCGTCGGCGGGGTCAAACACACCTGGCACCGAGACGATCACAGTGCCCAGGCCATCGACGGTATGGACAGCGTGCGCATCCGGGAGCTGCGCGTGCTCAACCTGAGCTGGAACGAATCCCATCCAGCCGAAGAACTGACGGTGTTGATACAGGCGCCGGTCTATTTGATATGAAACAAGCCCCTTCTCGGGCGTTCTGGACTTCACATCGACGCACGCGAACGAGGGCCTTACTATTTTCACCAGCTCGACCAATGCCTTGAGCATGAGATCGGGCGCCTCCATTCCAAAAGCCTGAAGCTCTTCCAGACGGAATTTGTTGAAACCTGCTGTCGGATCTATGCCGAGCACGGCTAAACCAGGCTCGCGCCAGTCGCGGTCGTTGTTCACGTTGGCCAAACTGAGCGAAGCGCCAAGACCTTCGAAGTCACCGAAACTCCTACGATCCTTCTCGATGTCCCGCCTCATCTGCTCTATCAACGCCTCCCTCTCGCCGATAGGCACATACCTACTCTTGCGGCTCGGCGGCAGTGCAAACCAATCCTTGAGGGATGGATAGAGTGGGTCCAGAGCCTTCGTCGCCAGCACAGCCAACCGCAGCACTTCCTCAGCGGACCTGCCAACGGGCGTCGTTCGCAGATTGGCTTGAACACTAATAATCAAGCGCATTCCCCAGCATAAGGTTCGTACTTGACGCGACGGTCAGGCTGGCCGCGGTCGTGCTCAGCCCTTGAAGTGAGGATCGGTGACCGGCAACAGATCGTAGCTGGCCAGATCCATTTCAACGCGGTGCACCTTGTCCACTTGTGCGTCGTCGGTGGGGTCAAACACGCCCGGCACCGAGACAATGACCGTACCCAGGCCATCGACCGGGTGGACGGCATGCGCGTCGCGTATCTGCGCGTGGGTGATCTGCGCGGGCACGAAGCCCATCCAACCGAAGAACTGTCGGTGTTGATACAAGCGTCGGCTCATCTGATATGTCACAAGGCCCTTCTCGGGCGTTCTGGCTTTGACATTCGTACAGGCGAACGTCGGCCGCAATGCCTCCACCAGCTCGATCAGCACATTGAGCACTAGCAGAGACGTCGCATCCCCAAACGGCTCAAGACCCTCAATACTGAAAGCATTAAATCCAGTTGTCGGGTCCAACTGGAGCACAACCACTCCCGGTTTACGCTAGTCGCGGTCGTTATCGACGTTGGCGAGACTCAAGGACGCGCCGAGTTCCGAATAGTCACCAAATCGCTGGCGACGCTTCTCGACATGCCGTTCCATCCGAGTCAAGAGCTCTTCCGAATCATTCAAGGAGAGAGTCTTCTCTTTCTGACTCGAAGGAAGCGCATACCATCCTTTCATTAAGGGATGCATCCGCGCCAGTTTCTCAGTTATCTCCACAGCCAATCGCAGCACTTCGCGCGGAGATTTCGCGACAGGCGCTGTCCACAGATCGGCTTGAGCTCGTATGATCATATACCGCCCCCCCCGAAATGGCTCATATCTGCAAATCAACGGATCAAGTCGAGCAAATTCAATGGCTGCTGCCATTGCCCTTCTCTGCATGAAGCACCATACAAGCCTTCCTTGAGGCTCAGCAATCGCAATCGCCGCGCGCTGCCGAATCATCTGCTCCCTCCATGGCTGAAAGACACTGGGCACCACAAACCTGTACTTCGGCTGTTCTTCTTCATCAAGAAAATGGTCATACCTCCCCTTCGCCTCCACCACCGTGCAGTCCTTCAACCAGAACCCGTCAAACTCACAGGCGTTGAAGTGCCACTCCTGCGCGGTACGGGAGAACCCCTTCCGGTGCAGGTAATCAAACAACGTATCCACTGAGAAGAACGTCCGCGCCGGATCGGCCTTGTCCGCCACCATGAATCCAAAGCGCAGCGGTGCCGAGCGCAGGTTGGCGATGTACAGCTGGTACTCGTAGTTGATCAGATTGCGCCGGGTGACATAGCGCCCGGTGCGGGGCGGGCCAATGAACCCCTCCTTCAGCAGGCACTCGTTGCACGCGGTCTCGTCGGGCATCTGCGAGCAGTCCACCTCACGCGCCTTCGCCGTCGGCTCAGCGCGCGCATCCGGCTTGGCTTTGCCGCGCACCCGCTGCTGGATATCGCCCACCACATCGCGAATGCCATCGGCCACGTCACCGGTGGTCGGCCCGCCATAGGGTTCCACCGGATTGCCGTCTTCATCCACGCTGCCGTTACCGCCTCCCATGCCGGGCCCAAGCCAGGGCCGCGGGCCGATGATTCTGGTGCCCATCGTTGCTCTTAGTGTCCTGCCAGATTCGACAGCAGATCCGCCGCTGCCAGATTCGGGTTCTCTGCGCTGCGCATCCACATGTCCGCTGCCGGGACGGCCCGCAAGCCGCGCGCCCACGCCACGTCCGCCTTCACCCAGCGCACCAGCACCGGCAGGTGGGTGATGCGCAGCACGTAGGCTGCATGGTCATGGCTTCGCACCACCTCATCCATCAATGCCCCATCGCTCAGATGACCGACGCTGCCGGGGTAGTCCTCGCGAATCTCCCGGCACAACAACGGGAAGAAAGTGGAGGGGTCAGGCAGGCGCAGCAGGGCCTCCTGCTCTTCGCTGATCTCAAACATCAACCAATCTCCGCTGCATACAGCGCGTCACGTTCCAGGGCGTAGTGCTGGCCCAGCATCTGGAAGCGCCACTGCCGCAGCGGGCCCATCAGCTGCCTGCGCTGCTGCAGCGTGAAGGCCCGCTGCAAGCGCAGGAACACGCGGCCATCCCAGTAGCGCAGCAGTGCCAGCGTGCCGTTGGGGCGGCGCAGGTCCAGGCAGGCCTCCAGGTGCTGGAACACGGCTTCAAAGCCGACCTCACTGCGCAGCCAGGCCACGACCGGCTTGTCCAGTTCCAGCGCCCGCAACCATCCATCCACCTGGGTGTGGGACTGCGCGGGCAACTGCAGCAGCCACGAGCCGACGGATGCGTGCGCAGCCTCGGGCTGGCGCGCCAACAGGGACCGGTGCGGCAGGTCCTGGGCGTACCAGGCCAGCGCCTTGGGCGTGTCGGCGTACGCCGCTGCGTCGACAATCACGTATCGATTCATTCAGCGGCCCAGGAACGGTGCGCCGGAGCGCGAAGCGGCCAGCAGGCATTCCTCACACACGGGCTCCTTGGCAGCCTGCAGCGCTACGGGCAACGGGGCCAGATCCGAGGCAGCAGCGGCGGGCCAGACACCGTCAGCCCCGCCACATCCCCCGCCCATGTCCACATAGACGCGGGATTGCTTGCCGGCAATCAGCGAGCAGCCGCACGAGAGCCTGTCGCCATGGCGTGCGACGGGCTGGCCTTCAAACGTCAGCGTGATGTCGCCACTGACGATGGTGGCCACGCGCTGGTGCTTGGGGCAGGTGGCCTTGTCGCCCACCCGCGCAACCGGCATGCCCTCGATGTCGGTAACCGGCGATCCGCAGATGACCCTGCCACCGCCCGTGGTTGCATCACCCACCACAATCAACGTCCTTGCCACCCTGCAATCCTTCGCCCATGGATGTGGCCCGAACCTAGCAACGCCCCACACCCCCTGCACTTCATTGCGGCGACCATCACGGCGTGCATGCCGCGGCCAAACGCGCGCAATGGCCCGCAACGCAAGGGGTTGGCTGGATCACGGCGCATATCCATGGTGCACTGGCCGCCCTCACCCGGCTATGCAGAACGCGACAGATCGCGCCGACGGGACCTCACCCCGCCAGCCACGTACAATGGGCCTTCCCCCACCCACCGCGCCGGCACAGCCCGGTGCGGCGCTGCACGCCAAGACACGGCATGCGACACCTGCAAGGACCACCGATGAGTTCCTCCCCTTCCGATTCGCCGTCGCTGCTGCACGGTCGCGTCCTCGCGTTCGCCGCGATCCTGCTGGCCGCGATCAACCTGCGCACCGCCGTCACCTCGATCACGCCGCTGCTGGACGTGCTCGGCCAGCAGTTCGGCTTCGGCACCACCATGACCGGCGTGCTGGGCATGCTGCCGACCGCCTCGTTCGCGCTGTTCGGCGTGGCCACGCCTGCACTGGCGCGACGCCTGGGCCTGGAGCGCACCACGCTGCTGGCGATGGTGATGGCGATGGCCGGCCTGCTGCTGCGCTCCGGCGCCGGCAATGTCGGCTCGCTGTTGTTCGGTTCGGTGCTGGCACTGGCCGGCATGGGCATCGGCAACGTGGTGGTGCCGCCGCTGGTGAAGCGTTACTTCGCCAACAAGGTCGGCACCATGAGCACGCTCTACATCAGCGTGCTGCAGCTGGGCACGATGCTGCCGGCGCTGCTGGCGGTGCCGGTGGCCAACGCCGCGGGCTGGCGGGTGTCGCTGGGCATGTGGGCCCTGCTGGCGCTGGCCGCCGCGCTGCCGTGGCTGGTGCTGGCCACGCGCGCGACGAAGCCGCAGGCCGATGCCACTGATCCGACCGCGCAGCCGCATGGCAAGGTCTGGCGCACCTCGCTGGGCTGGGGCATGACGCTGATGTTCGGCATGACCTCGCTGATGACCTATTCGATGTTCACCTGGCTGCCGCGCATCGTGGTCGAGGCCGGTGGCACGCCCGCCTTCGGCGGCGTGATGGTGGCGGTGTTCTCGGCCCTGGGCCTGCTGCCCTCGCTGGTGATTCCGTCGATGGCGGTGCGCCTGCAGAACCCGTTCCCGCTGGTGCTGGTCGGCTTCTTCGCCTTCGTGATCGCCTTCACCGGCCTGCTGCTGGCGCCGATGAAGGCACCGCTGCTGTGGGCCTGCCTGCTGGGCGTCGGCCCATCCACCTTCCCGCTGGCGCTGACCCTGATCAATCTGCGCACCCGTACCCCGACCGGTTCGGCGGCGCTTTCCGGCTTCATGCAGGGCGTGGGCTACAGCTTCAGCTGCCTGGGGCCGTTCCTGGTCGGCTGGCTGCACACCGTCAGCGACGGCTGGACCCTCCCGTTCAGCTTCCTGTTCGGCTGCGCCACCCTGATGCTGTGTGCTTCCTGGGTGGCCTGCAAGCCGCGCAAACTGGAAGACCTCTGGTGATGCTGCGGGCCGCCTGCCGGCCCCGACCACAGGCGCGTAGCCTTCACGCGCATTTTGACGCCGGACTGACAATTCCCGGCGGATAGTGCCCACGAATGCCCATCCTTGCCGCGTGCCGGCATCGGGCATGGGGGCGGCACCGCCGCCCGGGCCACCACTCGGTGTGCGGGGGACTTTCGTTTCAGACAAGACATTGCAGGTCGCTGTCCGGGTTGTACCCGCCCTTGCAGGGCGGCATGCACGAAGGGAGTGACGCGGGCCACGGCCACGCCAAAAGCTGGCATGTGATGTGCGTCACAGTTTTCATGGTTGTCTGGTTCGGAAGCCAAGGGGGTCCCCAATGGTTGTCCACCGCCGGCTGGCGCTCTGCGTCGGCCTTGCCTGCACCGCGCTGGCCTGGACCAGCAGCGCTGCCCCGCCCGACCGCGAAGCGGCGCTGGCCGAGATCGGCCGCTACCGCGACCAGGCCCGCTGGCTGGATGCGCTGGGTGCGATCGAACGCGCCAGCCAGCAGCAGCCCAACGACGATCTGCTGTTCAAGCTGCGCGTACTGACCCTGGGCGACATCGGCAACGCGTGGCGGGCCTGGGAGCTCTACCAGCAGCGCCCGCAGCTGTTCGACGCTGCCCAGAAGCAGCGCCTGGAAGGGGATTACCTGGCCAAGCTGGTGGTCTGGAGCCTGGCCTACAGCAGCAGCGAAGACAGCCGCCTGGAGGAGGCCGAATCAACCCTGGCCCGCATGCAGCGCTATCTGGGGGGCGAAGGCACGCCGCCGGCGCAGGCGCCGCTGCGCATCCGCATGGACCGGCTGATCCTGCTCAACCGCCTGGGCCGACATGCGCAGGTGCGCGAGGAAGCACGCGCGCTGCAGGCCGAAGGCCACACCCTGCCCGACTACGTGCTGCCCGCCTTGGGTGATTCGCTGATGGGTACCCTGCACCCGCAGGAAGCCATTCCGGTGCTGCAGGCCGCAGTGGCCGGCGACCCGACCCGCGACGCCTCGCATTCGGAGTTGGCCTATGCCTACCTGGAAAGCGAACAACAGGAAAAGGCCATCGACCTGCTGCAGGCCTGGCGCGACAAGGAGCCGGCGTGGCGTTGGAGCAATGGCAAATCACCGTACCCGAACTGGTCACGCTACGAGGCCGACCTGAACCTGGCGATGGTGCGCGCCTACAGTGGCGATCTGCGCACCGCACAGCACGACCTGGAATCGATGGTCGACATCGCACCCGGCAACGGTGGGCTGCAGAGTGCGCTGGGCAGCGTGTACATGATGCGCGGCTGGCCACGCCGGGCGCTGCAGCGGCAGCAGATGGCACATGCGCTGGACCCACGTGACATCGAAGCCCGCCTGGGCATGGAAGAAGCCTACGTCGCCCTGCAGCGTGATGACCTGGCACGGCCGCTGCACGACGATCTGATCGCGCGCTACCCCACCCAACCCGCGGTCGAGCGCATGGACCAGGCGTGGCGCGCGCATCGCGGCTGGCAGCTGAAGGCATGGACCGACATCGGCCGCAGCTCGGGCGGCGGCGGCACGTCGCCACTGGGCAACAACGATCGCCATTACGGCGTTGAAGTCGAATCGCCGATGCTGGATGACCGCTGGCGGTTGTTCGCCTTCGCCGACCGCCGCTCGATCGACTTCCAGGACCAGCGCATCGACCCGCTCTGGCTCGGGGCTGGCGTGCGCTACCGCTTCGGCCGGCTGGATGCGGAAGCCGCGGCGCTGCGCGCCAATGACCACATCGGCGACACCGGCCTGCGCGTAGGCGTCGGCTGGCAGTTCAATGATTACTGGCACGCCAGGCTGGTAGCCGCTCGCAATGATCCGGAAGCCTCGATGCAGGCCCGCGTGGCCGGTATCACTGCCGACAGCGTGAGCGCACAGGTGGACTACCGTCGAAGCGAGCTGACCCACTGGATGTTCGGCGCCAGCCGCTTCCGCTACGACGATGGCAACCATCGCGAACTGGTCAGTACCGGCCTCGAACAACGGCTGCTGACGCGTCCGCGCTGGCTGGTCGATGGACTGGCAAGCGCGTACGCCAGTCGCGGCAGCCGCGACGACGCGCCTTATTTCAACCCGAAGCGCGACCGCATGGTCGAGATCGGCCTGCGTATCGACCAGCAGCTGTGGCGTCACTACGAGCGCCATTTCCGGCACCGGCTGACGGTCTCGCTGGGCGACTACTGGCAGGATGGCTTCGGCAGTGCGCTGGTGCCGTCGGTGTCCTACATGCACGAATGGCAGCTGGGGCCCGGACGCGTGTTCGAGTACGGCGTGCGCTGGTCGCGGCCGGTCTACGACGGCCATCGCGAGCGTCATATCGGCTTCGAAGCTGCACTGCGCTGGGGAGACTGACATGGCCCACATCCTGCGACTGATCGTGCTGCTGTTGCTGGCCATTGCATCGCCAGCCTTCGCCCAGCAGGCCCTGCATCTCGATGCGATCGACAATGGTCTGCTGATCCTCAGCTACCACGACATCCGCGACCAGGTGGCCGCCAAGGGCGATGCCGATACCTATGCGGTGAGTACGCAGAACTTCGCCGCGCACCTGGACTGGCTGGGCGCGCACGGTTACCACCCGGTCTCGCTGTCGCAGGTGATCGAGGCCTCGCAGGGCCGCGCCACGCTGCCACCCAAGCCGGTGCTGCTGACCTTCGACGACGGCCTGCGCAGTGTCTATGACAAGGCCTTCCCCCTGCTCCAGGCCTACCGCTATCCGGCGCTGGTGGCGGTGATCACCGACTACGTGGACATGGCGCCGGGGCGCACCATCGACTATGGCTACCGCCCGTTCGGGCGTGACGACTTCGTCACCTGGGCACAGCTGAAACAGATGCATGACAGTGGCCTGATCGAAGTGGCCAGCCACACCGATGACCTGCATCACGGCGTGCTCGCCAATCCGCAGGGCAACTCCACGCCGGCGGTGGTGACCCGCGTCTACAGCCCGGCCACCCACAGCTACGAAAGCGAAGCCCAGTACGAACAACGCCTGCGTGCCGACCTCTCGCGCAGCGTGCAGCGTATCGAGCAGCACCTGGGCGTACGCCCACGGGCCATTGTCTGGCCGTATGCCGCCTACAACCAGCTGAGCAACGACATCGCCGAGCAGCTGGGCATGCCGGTTTCATTCGATCTGGAAGGCCGCAGCACACCGGTGGCCAGCGACCTGCACGGGCTGGCGCGCTTCCTGGTCAGTGACAATCCGACCGTGGAGGGCCTGGCCTACGAACTGCGCCGCGACGTCGCGCTCGATGGCATCCGCGCGCTGCAGATCGACCTGGACGATGTGTATGACCCCGACCCGGCACAGCAGGCGCGCAATCTCGATGCATTGATCGAGCGGGTCAAGCGCATCGCGCCGACCCACGTCTACCTGCAGGCGTTTGCCGACCCCGACGGCAACAACACCGCCGATGCGCTGTACTTCCCCAACCGCCACATGCCGATGCGCGCGGACCTGTTCAGCCGCGTCGCGTGGCAACTGAAATCGCGCGCCGGGGTGAAGGTCTACGCATGGCTGCCGGTGCTCGGCTTCGAACTGCCCGACCCGGTACAGCGCAAGGCATTGGCAATCCAAAGCGGCGATGCCGATGGCATGTACCGGTTGGATTTCACCAACCCGAAGGCACGCCAGATCATGCTCGACATCTACGAGGACCTGGCGGTCAACTCGTACTTTGAAGGCCTGCTGTTCCACGACGATGGCTACCTGCGCGACACCGAACTGCCCGCACTGTCCTCCGGCGACGGCGGCAGCGCGCGCACCCAGGCGCTGATCGACTTCACCCTGTCCCTGCGTGACAGCGCCCAGCGCTGGCGACCTAAGCTGGCAACGGTACGCAACCTGTATGCCGAGCCCGTACTGCGCCCGCAGAGCGAAGCCTGGTTCGCGCAACGCCTGGACCTGTTCAACAAGGCCTACGACCAGACTGCGCTGATGGCGATGCCGTGGATGGAAGGCAGCAAGCACCCGGAGCGCTGGCTGGACCAGCTGCTGGCCGCCGTACGCAGCCACGACCCCCAGCTGCAGCACACCCTGTTCGAGCTGCAGACCGTCGACTGGAACAGCGGCCAGCCGATTCCCGCCGAGCGCCTGCGCGCGCAGATCCGCCAGCTGCAGGCGCAGGGCGTGCACCACTTCGCCTGGTATCCGGACGACTTCATCGCCGACCAGCCCTCCACCCACGATGCCCGTGCGGCGATGTCCGCCGGCAACTTCCCGTACCCGGAGAAGTGACATGGACATGCATCCCATGCTGCTTATCCTGTTCCAGTTCGCCTTCTACTACCCGATGGTGATGGCGTTCTTCTGGATGTCCGGCGGGCTCTACTACTACTTCCGGCGCGAGCGCCACTCACGCCCGCGCAACGATCCCCCCCTGATGGTCGACCCTCCGTTCGCGACCCTGCTGATCCCCTGCCACAACGAATCGGAGAACCTGGACGACACGCTCGGCGCGGCGCTTGCACAGCGTTATCCGGCCGACTATGAGGTGATCGCCATCGACGATGGCAGCAGCGACGACACCGGCATTCGCCTGGACGCTCTGGCGGCCCGGCACCCACGGCTGCGCGTGCTGCACCTGGACCGCAACCTGGGCAAGGCCAATGCGCTGCGCATGGGGGCGCTGGCGGCGCGCTCGGAGTACCTGGTGTGCATCGACGGCGACGCGATGCTGGAAGAGAACGCGTTGCACTGGATGGTCTGGCACCTTGCCAGTGGCAGCCGGGTCGGTGCAGTGACCGGCAATCCTCGCATCCGCAACCGTTCGACCCTGCTCGGTCGCCTGCAGGTGGCCGAATTCTCATCGATCATCGGCATGATCAAGCGTGCGCAGCGCGTGTACGGGCGCATCTTCACCATCTCCGGGGTGATCGCCGGCTTCCGCCGTACCGCCCTGCACCAGGTCGGCTGGTGGTCGGATGACATGGTCACCGAGGACATCGACATCAGCTGGCGCCTGCAACACGCACACTGGGACATCCGCTACGAGCCGAACGCGCTGTGCTTCATCCTGATGCCGGAAACATTGAAGGGCCTGTGGCGGCAGCGGCTGCGCTGGGCGCAGGGCGGCGTGGAAGTGATGCTGCGGCATGCGCGGTCGCTGCTGCACTGGAAGGAACGGCGCATGTGGGGGGTGCTGCTGGAGTATGTGCTGAGCGTGGTGTGGGCCTACACCATGCTGTTCATCGTGCTGCTGTGGGCATTGGGAAAGTTCGTCGAGCTGCCCCCGCAGCTGCACATCGTCAGCCTGTTGCCGGAATGGCATGGCGTGATCCTGGCGCTGGTCTGCCTGTTGCAGTTCGCCAGCAGCCTGATCATCGACCGGCGCTACGAAACACAGATTGGACGCAACTATTTCTGGGTCATCTGGTACCCGATGGCGTACTGGCTGATCAGCCTTTCCACCACCCTGGTGGCGCTGCCGAAGACGCTGCTGCGCCGTCGCCGCAAGCGCGCCACCTGGACCAGCCCTGACCGGGGAATCCGATGAACGCACAACGCCCATCCAACCGCTTCGACTCGCGGACGATCCGCAAGCCGCACCGCCAGCCTCGCTTCCAGCGCACGGCCTGGGGCTTCGTCACCCTGGCATTCTGGGGCTTCTACTTCTACCTGTGGGCGCCGCTGGTAACCCTGCTGTCGTGGCTGATTGGCGGCCAGCTGGCGTGGCAGCAGCTGTATGAGCGGCAGAACCAGCTCGATCCGTACGTGCTGGTGGCGTTGCCGCTGATGCTGCTGTGCGCCAGCGTGCTGCTGATCGGCTGGGCCGAGTACAACCGTGCACGCTTCCGCGGCCACGACCGGCGCCTGCCACGCCCGCTGGCCAGCCTCAACGAGGTCGCGGCCGATCTGGGCGCCAGCACCGGCCTGGCCGAACGCCTGATGGGATGCAAGGCCGCCACGCTGCACATGGATGAGCATGCACGGCCGATCGGCATCCGCCGCGAGGTGGTGTAGCCCCGCTGCCCGTCAGGCGCCGACCTGGGGGGCACCTGCCTTGGTGGGTGCCAACCTTGGTCGGCGTTCTCTCCGGTGGGTGCCAACCTTGGTCGGCACCGATGTCCGCCACGAGGAGCATCCACGCATGGCGTGGATCTACTTGCGCGTCTGCCCTTCGCCGCGCACGACGAAACGCTCGACGGTGAGCGCTTCCAGGCCCATCGGGCCATAGGCATGCAGGCGCGTGGTGGAAATGCCGATCTCGCTGCCCAGGCCGAGCTGGCCGCCGTCGGAAAAGCGCGAGGAGGCATTGACCATCACCACCGCCGAGCGCAGCGCGTTGACGAAGCGCTCTGCATTGCCGCTGTCTTCGGTGGCAATCACTTCGGTGTGGTCGGAGGTATAGCGGCGGATGTGGGCAATGGCCGCATCAAGATCGTCGACCACGCGTACCGCCAGCACCAGGTCGAGGAACTCGGCGGCGTAATCCTCGTCGGTGGCGGCGCGGCTGTCCGGCAACTGCGGCTGGGCACGCTCGTCCGCACGCAGTTGCACACCGCGCTCGCCCAGCGCCCGTGCCACGCGTGGCAGGAATGCATCGGCCACGTCGCCGTGCACCAGCAGCGTCTCCAGTGAATTGCAGGCGGCCGGGCGGCTGCACTTGCCATCCACCAGCAGATCGATGGCCTTGTCCAGGTCTGCACTGGCGTCCACGAACAGATGGCAGACGCCCTTGTAGTGCTTGATCACCGGCACCCGCGCATGCTCGGCGACGAAACGGATCAGGCCTTCGCCGCCACGCGGAATGGCCAGGTCGATCAGCTCATGCAGCTGCAGCAGCTCCAGCATCGCTTCACGGCGCAGATCGGTCAGCACGGTCACCGCCGCCGGCGGTACGCCGTTGGCCTGCAAGGCACCGGCCAGCGCGTGGGCGATGGCGGTGTTGGAATGGATCGCCTCGGAACCGCCGCGCAGGATCACGCCATTGCCAGCCTTCAGGCACAGGGCGGCGGCTTCGGCGGTCACGTTCGGGCGTGCCTCGTAGATCATCGCGATCACGCCCAGCGGCACCCGCACCTTCTGCACGCGGATGCCGTTCGGGCGCACGTCGTCACGGGTCACCTGGCCGACCGGGTCCGGCAGCCCGGCCACTTCGCGCACGGCTTCGGCCATCGCGAACAGGCGCGGCGGGTCCAATGCCAGGCGATCGAGCATGGCAGTGCCCACGCCCTTCCCGCGCGCAGCGGCGAGGTCGCGCGCGTTGCCGGCCAGGATCAGCCCGGCATTCACTTCCAGTGCCTGGGCCATCGCCAGCAGCAGGGCGCGTCGCGCTTCACTGTCGAGGCCGGCGACCACCTGGGCCGCGTCACGGCAGGCACGCGCCTGCGCTTCGATTCCGCTCATCGGGATGTCCTTCAATCCGGTCATGGCAGTACCAGGTCGTCACGATGGACAACGCTGCCGCCGTAGTTGTAGCCGAGCAGGGCCTGGATATCACGCGAATGACGGCCAGCGATGCGGCGCACGTCATCGGCTGCATACTGACTGACCCCACGCGCGATGCAGACCCTCCCCTGCGGTGCGTCCCAGCACACCTGCACCATGTCGCCACGGCGGAACCCGCCGTCCGCGCCGGTAATGCCACCGGGCAACAGCGAAGCGCCCTTCTCGCGCATCGCCTGTGCCGCACCAGCATCGATCATGATCGCGCCCTCGGCCAGCGGCGCATGCCTCAACCAGTGCTTGCGGGCCGCCTCGCGGCTGCGCGCGGCGTGGATGCGGGTGCCATACAGGCGATCCTGCGCCAGTGCGCGCACCACGTCACCGCTGCGGCCATTGAACAGGTAGGTCTCGATGCCGAGGCGGCCGGCTTTCGCCGCTGCCTCCAGCTTGGTGCGCATGCCACCGGTGCCGGCACGCGAACCGGCGCCACCGGCCATGGCCAGCACCGCCTCATCCAGTTCGGGCACGTCGTGCAGCGGCTGTGCGTCGGCGGCCGTGCGCGGGTCGGCGCTGTACAGGCCATCGATGTCGGTGGCGATGAACAGCGCATCGGCATCGACCAGTGCGGCGACTGTGGCGGCCAGGTTGTCGTTGTCTCCGAGCTTGAGCTCGTCCACCGACACCGTGTCGTTCTCGTTGACCACTGGCAGCGCACCCAGCCGCAACAGCTCGGTGAGCGTGGCGCGCGCGTTGAGGTAGCGACGGCGATTGCGCAGGTCGTCGTGGGTCAACAGCACCTGCGCCACCGGGCGTTCGAAGAAGCGCTGCCAGAGGCCGATCAGCTGGGCCTGGCCCAGCGCAGCCAGCGCCTGCCGTGCCGCCATTGCGGCGCCGGGCTCATCGGCACGTGGCAGGATCGCGCGCCCCGCCGCAACCGCACCGGAAGACACGATCACCACCTCGCGCCCGGCCAGCACGTTGGCCGAGACGAACTGGGCCAGGCCCAGCGCGTGGCGTGGCGACAGGCCGCCGCCATCGGCGGCCAGCAGGCTGCTGCCGACCTTCAGCACCGCGCGCCGCCAGGGCGGCAACGCCTGTTGTGGGAACGGCGAGGCGACAGCGGCGGCGTGCAGGGTCATCGGTCAGGGCCTCAGCGGGTAGTCCATTCGTGCACGGTCAGCTCGGAAGCATGCATCGTCACCAGCGGATCGGTGGCGACGATGGCCTGCGCCTGCGCCAGGCTCTCGACATTGCACAGCACATAGGCGCCGCCGCTGCCATCGGCGAAGCCGCCGGTCAGCTGCAGCTTGCCCTGCGCCTGCAGCGCATCGAGGAAGTCACGGTGCGGCTGCACGGCGGCGGCGTTGAAATCGGGCCGGCGCATGGCCAGTACCAGGTAGACGGTGCCCGCCATCAGGCCAGCGCCTGCCAGCGCGCGCGCAGCTCATCCAGGCGCAGGTCGGCGGCCGAGCCCGGCGACACGCGTGCGGCCAGGCTGCCTTCCGGCGTGCGGCCCTGCCCTGCACTGTCGGCGCCCGCCGCGGCGGCCTTGTAGGCTTCGCGGAACGGCACGCCGGCCACCGCCGCTTCCACCGCCACATCGGTGGCGTACATGCCCGAGTCGATCGCCGCGCGAACCTTGTCGTCGCGCCATTCCAGGTTGGCCAGCAGCGCCGGCAGCAGTTCCAGCGCCGACAGGCCGCGACCGAAGCCGTGGAAGATGGCGCCCTTGGACGACTGCAGGTCGCGATGATAGCCCGACGGCAGCGACAGCAGCTGCTCGATCTCGGTCCGCGCGGCGGCGACGCTGGCGTGGGTCGCGCGCATCAGCTCGATCACGTCCGGGTTGCGCTTGTTGGGCATGATCGAACTACCGGTGGTGTACTGCGCCGGCAATGCGACGAAGCCGAATTCGGCGCTGGTGAACAGCGACAGGTCCCAGGCGATGCGGCGCAGGTCCAGCGTGGCGCCGCCCAGCGCTTCCAGCGCGGCCAGTTCGAACTTGCCGCGCGACAGCTGCGCGTAGATCGGCGAGATCTGCATGCGCGCAAAGCCGAGCGCGGCAGTGGTGTGTTCACGGTCCAGCGGCAGGTTCACGCCATAGCCGGCAGCGGTGCCAAGCGGATTGGCATCCACCAGCGCATGCGTGTCGCGGGCGCGGATGGCGTTGTCGATGAAGGCCTCGGCCCAGCCGGCCCACCACATGCCGGCCGAGGACACCACGGCACGCTGGATGTGGGTGTAGCCGGGGATCGGCAGGTCCTTTTCGGCCTGCGCACGGTCCAGCGCGACCTTGGCCACGTCGGCGCTGAGCTGGGCAACGCGTTGCAGCTTTTCCTTCAGCCACAGGCGGGTGGCGACCAGGATCTGGTCATTGCGGCTGCGGCCGGTGTGGATCTTGCGGCCGGCGTCGCCAAGGCGCTCGGTCAGCCGCGCTTCGATCGCCGAATGGCCATCTTCGTAATGCGTGTCCAGCACGAAACGGCCGTCGCGGAAGTCCTGCGCCAGCACCTCCAGTTCGCGCAGCAGGCCGGCCAGTTCGTCGGCGCTGAGGATGCCGATATGCTGCAGGCCCTGCGCATGCGCGGCGCTGGCGGCGATGTCGTGCAGGAAGAACTCGCGGTCGAGGATCACGTCGTCGCCGGCGAGGAAGGTCTGGATCTGTGCGTCGACGGCGACGCCGGGCTTCTGCCAAAGAAGGTCTGCCATGGGGGCTCCGGAATGCGTGTTCAGTGCGGGATCGACGTCAGTTCGTCGATGCCCAGCGCGAGGTTGAGGTTCTGCATGGCCTGGGTGGCCGCGCCCTTCAGCAGGTTGTCCAGGGTCGCGACCACGACCACCCGCTTGCCGCCCGGGGCCAGGGTGAAGCCACCGACCTGGGCGCCATGACGACCGGCAATGCGGCTGACCCACGGCGCTTCATCCACCACCTCGATCAGCGGCTCGCCCGCATAGGCCTGCTGGAAGCGCTCGACGATCTGCTCGCGGGTCTGCACGCGGTTCAGCCACAGGTTGGCGGTGAGCGTGATGCCACGGAAATGCGGTGCGACGTGCGGCATGAACTCGACAGCCACGCCCAGCTGCACCGACACCTCGCGCTCGTGCACGTGGTTGGTCAGCGCATACGGCATCAGGTTGTCGGCCAGCAGCTCGACGTTGTTCTTGTCCGACGGCGTGGTACCGGCACCGGAGTAACCCGAGACACCGAAGCACTGCGGCGGGCCAGCCAGCAGGTCCAGCAGCGGATGCACTGCCAGCTGCATCGCGGTGGCATAGCAGCCCGGGTTGCTGATGTGCTTCTGGCCGTTGTAGCGGTTGCGGGTCAGCTCCGGCAGACCGTAGTACCAGCTGTTGTCGAAGCGGTAATCGGCCGAGAGATCGACGATGACGGTTTCCGGCCTGGCCGCTTCCAGCGCTGCCACGAAGGGGGCGGCCAGGCCATTGGGCAGGGCCAGGATCACCGCGTCCACGCCCTTGGCGGCCACCGCGTCGGCATCCAGGTTCTCGTACTGCAGGTCACCCTGGAACTCCGGGTGATGGTCCGACAGGCGCTGCCCGGCGCGCTCGCGCGAGGACACGAAGGCCAGCTTCAGGCGCGGGTGTGCGGCCACCAGCTTGATCAGCTCGGCGCCGGTATGGCCACGGGCGCCGACGATGCCCAGGGTGAAAGTCGAATCGTTCATGCTTGACGGTCCAGGCGGTACTGCAGGTGGCGCTTCACGCCCTGCCATTCCGCGTCGATGATGGAGAAGATGACGGTATCGCGCGGCGTGCCATCGGCATGCCGCTTGTGGTTGCGCAGCACGCCATCCTGCTTGGCGCCGAGGCGGGCGATGGCGGTGCGCGAGGTGGCGTTGAACCAGCTGGTTTCCAGCACTACGCTGATGCAGCCCAGCACTTCGAAGGCATGCTGCAGCAGCAACAGCTTGGCTTCGGTATTGGCACCGGTGCGCTGTGCGCGCGGCGTGTACCAGGTGTAGCCGAGACTGAGCTTGGGCACGCTGGCGTCCATGTCGTAGAAACGGGTGCTGCCGATGATGTCACCGGCAGCATCGCGGATCACGAACGGCAGCCCCTTGCCTTCGGCCTGCGCCTGCAGCGCGGCCTGCACATAGGCCTCGGCCTGCTCCGGCGACGGCACCTGGGTATACCAGAGCTGGTCCAGGCCGCTGCCTTCCAGCGCGGCACGCAGGCCGGGGACGTGCTCAAGCTGCAGCGGCTGCAGCAGTACGTGCTGCCCGCGCAGTGTGGGGACGGTGTTCCAGGCGTCCGGGTTGTTCATCGCTCAGCCCTGCAGACTCGGGGTGCGCTGGGCGCAGTGATCGACATAGGTCTTGATGCGATCGATGCCATCGGCGCCGAACCAGAACACCTTCCAGTGATCCTGCTTGTAGCAGCCGTCGGACTCAGCGTAGTAGAAGTGGTTGATCGGATTGCCGTGGCGCGAGCGCCAGAACAGCTGCGGCGTTTCTTCCAGCATCACGTTCCAGACCGCGCGGCCCAGGCCTTCGCCCTGCGCATCGTCCAGCACGGCGAACTTGTCCAGGTACACGCCTTCGGCTTCATCGGTGAGGATCACCGCAGTACGGTAGTTCTCGCTGACGTAGGCGCGCAGCAGCCTGGTCTTCTCGAAATAGTCCGGCACCAGGGTGCGGCCGAAGCTGGATTCGATCAGCTGCTTCAGGCGCGGCAGGTCCAGTTGCTCCCATGCGGTGGCGCGCAGCACCTTCTCGCCCTTGCGCACCAGCGTGCCCGAGCCCTTGTGGGTGAACAGTTCCTTGGCCAGGTCGGCCGGACGGGTGATCGACACCGACGATTCCAGCGGCAGGCGATCGAGCAGATCCTTGATCTGTTCGATCTTCACCTTCATGCCACCGTGGATCCACGGCTGCGCGATCAGGTGGTCGTATTCGGTGGAAAGGTTGATCGAATCGATCACGTTGCCGGCCTCGTCCAGCAGGCCACCGGTACCGGTCAGGAAGATGATCTTGTACGGCTGCAGCTCCTGTACCAGCTCGTTGGCGGCGAAATCGGCATTGACGTTGAGGATCTGGCCACCGGCGGTCTCGCCCAGGCTGGTGATGACCGGAATCGAGCCGGCGCGCAGGCTGGCCTCGATCGGTGCCAGGTTGACCTTCTTCACCTCGCCGACCAGGCCGTAGGTGTCCACGTCCAGGTATTCGGCCTCGAACACGCCACCGGTGATCGAGGTAGCGCGCGCGCCGTTCTGCTGAAGGGCTTCGACCAGGCGCAGGTTGGACTGCTGGAACACCCGGCGCACGATCGCCAGCGCCTCCGGCGAGGTCACGCGCAGCCCGTTGACGGTCTGCTTTTCGATGCCGGCGGCAGACAGCTCGGCATCCAGCTGCGGGCCGGCGCCGTGCAGCACGATCGGGGTCAGCCCGACTTCCTGCAGGAACGACAGCGAGGAGGTCAGCGCGTCGAGATCATCGCGCAGCACCGCGCCGCCGACCTTGACCACGGCGAAGCGCTTGGCATCCAGCTGCGAAAAGCGCTTGAGGTACTGGCTGATCTCCTTCGCGCTGGCCATGCTGGAAAGCAGGCGCACGATGGTCTGGCGGGTCTGGCGGTGAGGCTGGAGGGCAGGAGACATTTCGGTTTCGTCGGAAAGGGAAGAATCAGGCGCCGGCGGCGATGATGCGATGCACGGCGTCGGTGTAGCGCTGCAGCTGCTCCAGCGTCACGAACTCATCGGCGGTGTGGGCCTGGGCGATGTCGCCCGGGCCAAAGACCAGGGTGGTGTAGCCGCCGGCAGAGAACAGCGAGGCCTCGGTCCAGAAGTCCACCGCGTTGCCGATCGGCAGCTCCAGCGCATCGGCCACGTCGCGCGCCAGCAGGCGACGATTCTCGGCCTCGGCGATGTCACCGGCCGGCAGGCTGGGGCCACGGAAGGTTTCGGTGAACACGGCAGCCTCCGGTTCGGCGAACCCGGCAAAGGTCGCCAGCAGCGCGTCGATGTCCATCGACGGCAGCGGACGGAAACCGAACCGCACTTCCGCGGCTGGCGCAATCATGTTGGCCTTGATCCCGCCCTCGACACGGCCGATGTTGAAGCGCAGGCCGGTCAGCCCGCCGAAGCGGGCCGAGGCCAGTGATTCCACATGGTCCAGCGCGCGGTTGCCCCAACGCATGGACTGGTGCAGCGCGCTGGCCGCCGCGTCCTGCTTGCCGGACGCGTGGCCGGCACGGCCGGCGAACTGCATCAGCACCGAACTGATGCCACGGTGCGCCAGCACCGCCTCGCTCATGGTCGGCTCGGCCACCAGCACCGCTTCATAGGGCAGGCCACGGGCCAGGAACGCAGCGATGCAGCGCGGATCGTTGGCTTCCTCGTCACTGGAGAACAGGAACGCGGCATCGCCATCGCTGGCATTGGCTGCCGCCACCAGCGCAGCAGCAGCACCCTTGATGTCACACACGCCCAGGCCGACCACGCGGTCGTCCAGCCGGCGCATCACATGCGGGTCGGCACTCCAGTGCGGCGAGTCCGGCACAGTGTCCAGGTGCACGTTGAACAGGTACTTCGGCGTCCCGCGCACGGCGTACAGGCTGACCGCGCCCGCGCCGTGGTCGATCACTTCCACGTTGAACCCGGGCAGGTTCGCGCGCAGGTAATCGAAGATGCCACCGGTGGTGATCGCACGCGGCGGGTTGCGGGTGTCGAAGGACACCAGGGCCTGCAGGTGATCGAGCGTCTGTTCAAGCATGAATCAACAATCCTGGTAGTGCCGGCCGCTGGCCGGCAACGATGTCGGTGGTGAATGCCGGCCAACGGCCGGCACTACCGTCACAGGTCAACCGCGATTGACCTGCGCATAGACAGTGGAACTCATGCCGAACAGCTTGATGAAGCCTTCGGCCTCTTCCACGCCCCAGTCCGCCGACTGCGCATAGGTGGCACCCTTGGTGTTGAGCAGGTGCGGCGACTTCACCGCCACCGCGTCGACGCGGCCGCCACGGGTTTCCAGCACCACTTCACCGTTGACCTTGGCCTGCGAGGACTTCAGGAAGGCTTCGATGTCGGTCTTCAGCGGGTCGTGGTAGAAGCCTTCGTACACCAGCTCCACCCACTTGCGCGCCACGTCCGGCTTGAAGCGGTTCTGCTGCTTGGTCAGCACGGCATCTTCCAGCGCGCGGTGTGCGGCCAGCAGCGAAACCAGGCCCGGCGCCTCGAACACGATGCGGCCCTTCAGGCCGATCACGGTGTCGCCGGTGTAGACGCCACGGCCGACGCCGTACGGGGCGAACAGCTTGTTGAGCTGGGCCAGGATCTGGTCGCCCGGCAGCGCCTTGCCGTTCAGTTCAACCGCTTCACCTTCGACGAATTTCAGGGTCACGGCCAGCGCCTGTTCCGGCCACTCGCTGCGCGGCGAGCACCAGCCACGCGCGCCTTCACCCGGGGCTTCCCAACGGTCGATCTCGCCACCGGACATGGTCACGCCCAGCAGGTTCTCGTTGATGGTGTAGGCCTGCTGCTTGGCGCGCACGCCGAAGCCACGCTCTTCCAGGTACTTCTGCTCGTAGGCGCGGGTCTGGGTGTGTTCCTTCTGGATCTCGCGGATCGGCGCGATGATCTGGTAGTCGCCCAGCGCCTTCACCGCCAGGTCGAAGCGAACCTGGTCATTGCCCATGCCGGTGCAGCCATGGGCGATGATGTTGGTGCCCAGCTCGGCGGCACGCTTCAGCGCGGCATCGACGATCAGGTAACGGTCCGAGACCAGCAGCGGGTACTGGCCCTGGTAGCCTTCGCCGGCCCACACGAACGGCTTGACGAAGCCTTCCCAGATGGCCGGGCCACCGTTGACGGTCTGGTGGCTGGTCACGCCCAGCTCGGCGGCGCGCTTCTCGATGAAATCGCGTTCCTCATCATCCACGCCGCCGGTGTCGGCGAACACGGTGTGCACGTTGTAGCCGCGCTCCTGCAGGTACGGCACGCAGAAGCTGGTATCGAGGCCGCCGGAGAAGGCGAGGACGACGTCTTTGTTGCTCATGGGGGTCAGGTCCACTTGGTGATGAGATTTCGGTAGAGCCGACCGCTGGTCGGCTGAAATGTTGGATGCGCCGATGCGGGAGCAGCCGACCAACGGTCGGCTCTACCCCGTGTTTGATTCAACGCCCGGCAACCGCGGCCATGATCGCCTTCTGCACATGCAGGCGGTTCTCGGCTTCGTTGATGGCGATGCACTGCGGCGAATCCATCACCGCGTCGGTGGCCTTCACGTTGCGGCGCAGCGGCAGGCAGTGGCTGAACACACCGTTGTTGGTCAGCGCCATCTTCCGCTCGTCGACGATGAAGTGCTTGAACTGGTCGCGGATCGGCTTTTCCGGTTCCCAGTTGCCGAAGAACGGCAGCGCGCCCCAGCTCTTGGCGTAGACCACGTCGGCACCTGCATAGGCGCTGTCGATGTCATGGCTGATCTTCAGCGAACCACCGCTCTCGGCCACGTTCTGCTCGGCCCAGCCCATGTAGCGCTCGTCGAGGATGTAGTCCGCGGTCGGGCACAGCAGGGTCACGTCCATGCCCATGCGGGTGGCAATGGTCAGCGCCGAGTTGGCCACGGCGGTGTTCAGCGGCTTGGGGTGGTAGGTCCAGGTCAGCACGTACTTCTTGCCACGCAGGTCCTGGGTGCCGAAGTGCTCCTGCAGGGCCATGATGTGGGCCAGCTCCTGGCACGGGTGGGTGATGGTCTCCATGTTGATGACCGGCACCGGCGAGTACCTGGCGAAGCTGTTGAGGACGATGTCCTGGCGGTCGTAGGCCCAGTCCTGGAACTTCGGGAACGCACGCACGGCGATGATGTCGCAGTAACGGCCCAGCACCTTGGCCACTTCCGCGATGTGCTCTTCCGTATCGCCGTCCATCACCGTGCCGAGGTTGAACTCGATCGGCCACGCATCCTTGCCCGGCTGCAGCACCACCGCATGGGCACCAAGCTGGAACGCGCCCAGTTCGAAGCTGGTGCGGGTGCGCATGGACGGGTTGAAGAACACCAGCGCGATCGACTTGCCCTTGAGCTGGTCGCCGAGCTTGTTGCGCTTGAACAGCGCGGCCTGGGTCAGCAGCGCGTCGAGCTCGCTGCGGCTCCAGTCCTGGGTGTTCAGGAAGTGCTTGGGGGACATCATCTTTCCTTGCGTGGCGGCGCCGGGTTCGACGCGGTGGAAGGGAAAAGCAGGAACCAAAGGTGGAACGAAAAGGTTGCAGTTGCAGCTTTCAGAACGCAGAAACGAAAAAACCCAGCCGGGCGGCTGGGTTTTTTTCGGACGAACAGCAAAAAGCTCCGGTTACCCAGCGAGGATGTGGGGTTCCGGTCGACGCGCACGCGAGGTCATGCCCGACGCCTGTCTGGCTGCGCTGCTGTCGTGCTGGAAGTCGGTGAGCTTCATGGTCGACCATCTTTGCATGCGGCCGGGGCCGGCGCAAGGGGCCGGGGTCGCAGAATCAGGGATTGCCGGCGGCGCCCTGCTCGGGGCCGACCCACGGGGTGATCGACACCCGGATCTTGAGCCGGTTGCCGGGGTCTTCCGGCAGCCGCGAGCGGTACTTGGTGCCCTTGTAGACGTAGTCCACGTCGTAGGCGATGGGCCGACGGAACTCACGCCCCACCGGCACGATGCGGCAGTCGCGGGTCAGCATCGGGCCATTATTGGCAGGCGCCGGGGCCGGCGTCTCGGTGGCAACCTCTTCGGACGCCTCGTCATCGCTGCGCTTGAACATCGAGCGCACCGAGTCCCAGAAGCGGCTGATCCGGCCCTTGTCCTCGACCGGCTCCTCGCCGGTCACGTTGACCGGGGCCAGGGTCCGGGTCGAGACCGGCTCGCAGTGCTCCTCGGTGCGGGTCGCGCGCAGGGTCTGGAACACCGGCTCGACGTTCAGCACCTGGGCATAGTCGAACTTCACGTTCTCCACGATCACCACCCGGTTGCGGGGCTCGGCCTCCTGCGCCAGCACCACGGCGGGCAGCGCCGACAGGCAGGCCAGGGTCAGCAACGCGGTGGATTTCATTGGCGATGGGAGCAAGGACACGGCAATAGTGTAGGCAGTGACGAGCGCAAGGGGCTGAACATTACCCGTCCACGCCGCTCCTGCCCACCCCACCTTGGGAGAACCCGCGCCCAGCGGTGGCAGCCAGTGCCCCCAAAGGGGCCGACACGTTCTAAAATCGCAGGCTTGTCCCCCAGCCACAGCCCCATGACCCTGCACCTGCACAACAACCTGACTCGCCAGCTCGAACCGTTCACCCCGCTCGATCCGGCCTGTCCGACCCTGTATGTGTGCGGCCCGACGGTCTACAACTACGTGCACATCGGCAACGCCCGTGGCCCGGTGGTGTTCGGGGTGCTGGCCGACCTGCTGCGGCGGCGTTTCGGCGCACTGCGCTACGCCCGCAACATCACCGACGTCGACGACAAGATCAACACCGCCGCGCGCGAACAGGGGGTGCCGATCAGCACCATCACCGACCGCTTCGCCGCCGCCTACCGTGAAGACATGGCCGCGCTGGGCGTGGTGCCGCCGGACATCGAGCCGGAAGTGACCGCGCACATGCCGCAGATCATCACCATGATCGAGCAGCTGATCGCCAGCGGCCATGCCTACGCCGCAGAGGGCCACGTCCTGTTCGCGGTGGCCAGCTTCGACGGCTACGGCAAGCTCTCGCGCCGTGACCCGGAAGAGATGCTGGCCGGTGCCCGCGTCGACGTGGCCCCGTACAAACGCGACCCCGGCGACTTCGTGCTGTGGAAGCCGTCCAGCGACGACCTGCCCGGCTGGGAATCGCCGTGGGGCCGCGGGCGCCCGGGCTGGCACATCGAGTGCTCGGCGATGGCCGCCGCGCACCTGGGCGAGACCATCGACATCCACGCCGGCGGCGTCGACCTGCAGTTCCCGCATCACGAGAACGAGATCGCACAGAGCGAGTGCGCCCATGGTGGCAAGATCTTCGCCCGCTTCTGGCTGCACAACGGCATGCTCAACTTCGGTGGCGCCAAGATGAGCAAATCGCTGGGCAACATCGAGCGCGTGCACGACCTGGTGCGCCAGCACCCGCCGGAGGCGCTGCGCCTGGCCCTGCTCTCGGCCCACTACCGGCAGCCGCTGGACTGGTCCGACGGCCTGATCGAGCAGTCGGTGCGCACCCTGGACCGCCTGTACGGCACCCTGCGCGAGCTGGCGTCGATCGAGGCCAGCGCGGTGATCCCGGCCACGGTCGAGGCCACCCTGGATGACGACCTGAACACCCCCCAGGCGCTGGCCGAAGTGGCCCGCATCGCGGCCGACGCGCGCCGCGCCACCGATCCGGCCGAACAGGCGCGCCTGAAGGGCGAACTGCTCGGCGCGGGGCTGGCGCTGGGCCTGCTGCAGGCCGATCCGGCGCAGTGGTTCGGCACTGCCGCCGGCAATGACGGCGACGACGCGCGCATCCAGGGCCTGATCGACGAGCGCGCCGCGGCCAAGCAGGCGCGCGACTTCGCCCGCTCCGATGCCATCCGCGACCAGCTGGCCGCCGAAGGCATCGTGCTCGAAGACACCCCGCAGGGCGTGCGCTGGTCGCGCAAGCGCGGCTGACCTGCCCTGCCCCGTGGCCGGCCCGCCGGCCATGCCCCCACTGTAGAGACTGCTGTGACCGACTCCCCGTTCCCGCTTGAACCCACCGCCGCCGAGGCCCAGACCGCCATCGCCGAGGAATTCGGCTTCTTCGGCGACTGGTCCGAGCGCTACCAGTACCTGATCGACCTCGGCCGCAAGCTGCCGGCCTTCCCGGAGGAATGGAAGACCGAGGAGCACCGCCTGCTCGGCTGCCAGTCGATGGTCTGGATCGTGCCGGAAGGCAACGCGCAGTCGCTGCGCTTCCACGCCATCAGTGACTCGGCCATCGTCTCCGGCCTGATCTTCCTGGCCCTGCGCGTGTATTCCGGGCGCTCGGCCCAGGAGATCCTGGACACCGAACCGAGCTACATCCAGGACATCGGCCTGGCCCGCCACCTCTCGCCCACCCGCAGCAACGGCGTGGCGGCGATGCTGGCCTTCATCCGCGAGACCGCGCAGGCCCAGCTGCAGCGCGATCCGTCGTGAGCGAACCTGCCACGGCCGAAGACACCGCGCTGGGGCTGCTGTCCCGGCCCGGTTTCGCCAGGCTGCTGGCATACCGCATCTTCGCGATGCTGTCCTACCAGGTGGTCGCGGTCACCGTCGGCTGGCATATCTACGAAGTCACCCGCAATCCGTTCTCGCTGGGCCTGGTCGGCCTGGCCGAGGTACTGCCGTTCTTCTGCGTGGCTCCGTTCGCCGGTTACCTGGTCGACCATCTGCCGCGGCGCCGGCTGGGCATGGTCGCCTGCTCCGGGCTGATCGCCACCGCGCTGGTGCTGACCAGCGTGGCCAAGGGCTGGCTGCCCTTTGAGGGCGTGTGGCCGATCTATGCGGCCATCGCACTGACCGGCATGGTGCGCGCCTTCCTGTCGCCGATCTACAACGCCTTGTTTGCCCGCGTGCTGGCCCGCGACCAGTTCGCGCGTGGCGCCGGCCTCGGTGCCGTGGTGTTCCAGGCCGGCATGGTGGCCGGTCCGGCACTGGGTGGCGTGCTGGTCGGCTTCGGGGGCAAGGGCCTGTCCTATGCGGTGGCCACGGTCTTCGCGCTGGTGGCGATGGGGTGCCTGGCCACACTGAAGGTGGAAGAACCGGTGCATACCGGCCCGGCCGCGCCGATCTTCAGGAGCATCGCCGAAGGCGCGCGCTTCGTGGTGGGCAACCGGATCATGGTCGGCGCGATGGCGCTGGACATGTTCTCGGTGCTGCTGGGTGGCGTGGTGGCGATGCTGCCGGCATTCCTGCACGAAATCCTGCACCACGGCCCGGAAGGGCTGGGCATCCTGCGCGCGATGCCGGCGCTGGGTTCGGTGTGCGTGGGCCTGTGGCTGGCCCGTCACCCGCTGCACCGCAATGCCGGCCGCGTACTGCTGTTTGCGGTGGCCGGCTTCGGCCTGTGCGTGATCGGCTTCGGGCTGTCGCAGCACTTCTGGCTGTCGGCGCTGATCCTGCTGTTCTACGGGGCATTCGACGGCGTGTCGGTGGTGATCCGCTCGACCATCCTGCAGCTGGCCACGCCGGAGGAGATGCGCGGACGGGTGTCGTCGATCAACGGCATCTTCATCAGTTCGTCCAACGAACTGGGCGCGTTCTACGCCGGCACGATGGCCCGGCTGCTGGGCCTGGTGCCGGCGGTGGTGCTGGGTGGGTTCGCGGTACTGAGCGTGGCCGGGATCACGGCGTGGAAGAACCCGACGCTGCGGAAGTTGAATCTTCGCGACCTGCAATAGCTGTTCTGCAGAGTCGAGCCATGCTCGACTGCTTTTCAGAGGCGCCAGTCGAGCATGGCTCGACTCTACAAAAGCCAGGAAGTTCAACAAAAAACCCGGCCGAGGCCGGGTTTTCTGCATGACCAGACAACGACCGGGAATCAGTCGCCCTGCTGCTTCTGCAGGTGCTCCCAACGCTCCTGGGCGTCGATGGTGCGCTCGGCGGTCAGGCGCGCTTCCAGGCGCTCCAGGCCGATCTCTTCACCGGTATCCACGCAGTAGCCATAGTCGCCGGCTTCCAGGCGCTTCAGGGTGCTGTCGATCTTGCCGATCAGCTTGCGGTAGCGGTCGCGGGTACGCAGTTCCAGCGAGTTCTCAGTCTCGCGGGTCGCGCGCTCGGCTTCATCGCCGATGTCACGCACTTCCTCGCGCAGGTTCTCGATGGTCTGCTTGGACTCTTCCACCAGGTCCGCACGCCAGTTCTGCAGGCGCTGGCGGAAATATTCCTGCTGCAGCGGGCTCATGTATTCCTCTTCCGAGGACGGCTTGTAGCCAGCCGGCAGGATCGGGCGGCCAGTGGCCTCGTCGGTCTTGTACTCGACCACCTTGTACTTGCTGCGCGGGGCCGGTGCAGCCGAGCGGGCGGCGACGGCCACGGCAACCTTGCCGACAGGGCGCGACACGGTCTTCGGGGCGGAATCGGATTTCACGGCGGTTTTGGCAGGCGATTTCGAAACGGGCACGGGATTCTTGGATTGCGGGGCCTTCGATGCAGCAGGTGCGGCGGCCGGGGCCGGCTTGGGGGCCGGTTGGGCTGCTGCCACTGCCACGGTCTTGGCCGGGACAGGCTTGGCCGGGGCCGGCTTGGCAGCCGGCTTCGGTGCGGACTTCACTACTGGGGCCGGGCTCGGCTTGACGGCCGGCGCAGCAACATTCTTGGTGACCTTCTTTACAGCGGCAGGCGTGGCCGCCGGTTTAGCTGCAGCCACCTTCTTCGCGGCAGGCTTGGCGACCGGCTTGGCCGCAGCCTTCTTCACCACCGCCTTCGGCGCCGGCTTGGCTGCTGCCTTCTTCGCTACCGGCTTGGCGGCGGCCTTCTTGACCGGCGCGGCCTTGCTGGCAGCCTTCTTCACCACCGGCGCCTTCTTGCTGGCGGCGGCAGGCTTGGCCTTGGCGGGCGCGGCAGCTTTCTTCGCCACCGGCTTGGTTGCCTTGACCGGCGTTTTCTTTGCGGTGGCCTTCCTGGCCGCCGGTTGCGAGGACGCTGCCTTGGTCACCGGCTTGCTGGCCGGCTTCTTGGCAACGGGCTTTGCCGCCAACTTCTTCACAACAGGCTTGGCGGTTTTCTTGGCGGCCGTTGCGGCCTTCTTTGCAGTTTTTTTAGCAGCCACGAAACGCTCTTCCTTGGATTCCCCGGGGCCCGGGAAAGCGGGCCTTTATAGCCTACCCGACCCGCAGCAGCAACCTCAGCGGCCCTGCTCCATTCAGTCCTGGAGCCAAGCCAGCCAAAGGGCGGTCCGACGAACACGGACCGCTTTGCGCGGTACGGAACCTGGCCAGCACCCGAAGGTGCTGGTACCGGTCGCAGGCCATCGGCGACATGCGACCAACGGCCCATCCTGCACAAATGCGGCCTTCATGCCAACTGGCATAAGATGACTGGGTGATCTCGCGCCTGCTCATTGCCCTGCTGCGCTTCTACAAGCGCTTCATCAGCCCCCTGCTGGGGCCACGCTGCCGTTTCGTGCCCAGTTGTTCTGAATACGCGATGGACGCCATCTCCCTGCATGGTCCACTGCGCGGCAGCTGGCTGGCTGCGCGCCGCCTGGGACGCTGCCATCCGTTCCATCCCGGCGGCTTCGACCCCGTGCCCGAGTCCCCCAACGCCCCCTCTTGCCGTTGCACAGGAAAACACTGACATGTCCTCCACCCTCATCACCAATGCCCGCATGGTCAACGAAGGCCGCACCTTCGACGGCGACCTGCGCATCGAGAACGGCCGCATCGCGCAGATCGGCAGTGGCCTGGCCCCGCGCGACGGCGAGCAGGTGGTGGATGCGGCCGGGCGCTGGCTGCTGCCCGGCATGATCGACGACCAGGTGCACTTCCGCGAACCAGGCCTGACCCACAAGGGCGACATCGCCAGCGAATCGGCAGCGGCCGTGGCCGGTGGCCTGACCAGCTTCATGGACATGCCCAACACCAACCCGCCGACCCTGGATTCGACCATCCTGGAAGCCAAGTACGAACTGGCGCGCGGCCGCGCGTGGGCCAACTATGGCTTCTACCACGGCGCCAGCAATGACAACCTGGAAGCGATCCGCGCGCTGGACCCGAAGAAGGCGCCCGGCGTGAAGGTGTTCATGGGCGCTTCGACCGGCAACATGCTGGTGGACAACCCGGAAACGCTGGACGCGATCTTCCGCGAATGCCCGACCCCGATCATCACGCACTGCGAAGACACGCCGATGATCGATGCCAACCTGAAGGCCTTCCAGGAAAAGTACGGCGACGCACTGACCCCGGACATGCACCCGGACATCCGCTCGCGCGAAGCCTGCATCAAGTCGACCCGGCTGGCGATGTCGCTGGCACGCAAGCACGGCACCCGCCTGCACGTGCTGCACATCTCCACCGCCGACGAGCTGGCGCTGTTCGAGAAGGGCCCGCTGATCCGCGCCGATGGCAGCCGCAAGCAGATCACCGCCGAAACCTGCGTGCACTTCCTGCACTTCGCGCGCCCGGACTATGCGACCAAGGGCAACCTGATCAAATGCAACCCGGCGATCAAGGAAGTGTCCGACCGCGAGGCGATTACCGCCGCGCTGGCCGATGACGTGCTGGACGTGCTGGCCACCGACCACGCCCCGCACACCTGGGAAGAGAAACAGAAGCCCTACGCACAGGCGCCGTCGGGCCTGCCGCTGGTGCAGTACGCGCTGGTGGCCGCGCTGGAACGCGTGCACGAAGGCAAGCTGACCCGCGAGCAGGTGGTGCAGAAGTTCGCCCACGCCCCGGCGCAGCTGTTCGATGTCGAGGAGCGTGGCTTCCTGCGCGAGGGTTACTTCGCCGACCTGGTGCTGGTCGAGGACGTGCCGTTCACGGTCAAGCGCGAGGACGTGCTGTCCAAGTGCGGCTGGTCGCCGTTCGAAGGGACCACCTTCCGTTCGCGCATTGCCTCCACCTGGGTCAACGGCCAGCAGGTGTGGGACGGCAGCAAGCTGGTGGGCGAGCCCGCCGGCCAGCGCATGACCTACGACCGCTGATGCGTCCGGCACTGATGATCGGGGCGCTGCTGCTGGCCGCGCCCCTGTTTTCCGCCCCCTCGGCGCAGGCACAGGATGGCATCGGCAGCCTGATCGACAGCCGCGTGGTATTTCCGGCCAGCGCGTCGCAGGGCGCGCTGGTGATCGGCAAGGTGCCCGCCGGCAGCCGCGTGCAGTACGCCGGCCGGCAGTTGCGGGTGAGCGGCTATGGCAGCGTGGTATTCGGTATCGGCCGCGACGAGAAGGGACCGCTGCGCGTGCAGGTGCAGCGCCCCGATGGTGGCAGCGAGACCGCGACCATCGCGGTGACGCCACGCGACTGGCCCACCGAACGGGTCAACGGCGTGCCGCCGAAGACGGTCAACCCACCGCCGGCGATTGCCGAGCGGATCAAGCGCGAGCAGGCGCAGGTGACTGCCGCGCGTGCCCGCGATGACGACCGCACCGACTTCACCCAGACCTTCATCTGGCCGGTGCAGGGCCGCATCAGCGGCCGCTTCGGCAATGCGCGCGTGTACAACGGGCAGCCCGGTGCGGGCCATTCCGGCATGGACATCGCGGTGCCGACCGGCACGCCGGTGAAGGCGCCGGCCGCCGGCATCGTCACCTTCGCCGGTCCGGACCTGTACCTGACCGGTGGCACGCTGCTGCTCGATCACGGCTTCGGGGTCAGCTCCAACTTCCTGCATCTCTCGCGCATCGACGTGAAGGTCGGAGACCGCGTCGAACAGGGCCAGGTGATCGCCGCCGTCGGCGCCACCGGCCGTGCCACCGGCCCGCACCTGCACTGGGGCATGAACTGGTTCGATACCCGTATCGACCCGCTGCTAGTGCTGGAACGGAAGTAGCGGTAGTGCCGGCCGCTGGCCGGCAATTGCATGAATTCTGCAGCGCCGGAGCTGCCGGCCAGCGGCCGGCACTACCAGTGGCGATCGATCAACCGCGCGCGGCCCACCACACACGCAGCAGCGTGCGTACCGGGGTGGCCTCGATCGGCTTGCCCGCAGCCTGCGCGGCCACGCGCGCGCGCGCCAGGCTCGACCACACGCGGCGCGGACGCGGGCCCGGCACACGGGTGCCCCAGCCCTTCAGCAGATACTGGGCCCAACGCTGCGCGGCGGTGCCGGCGTCCTCATCCAGCAGGCTGCGCGGTACGCCCGCCACGCCGGCATCCTGCAGACGCTGGGCCAGGGTCTGCAGCTGCACCGCACGACTGGCGCCGGTACGCGGCTTGTCGTTGAACAACGCCGCTTCCACCGCCGCCACTGCGTCGGAATAGTTGGCAAGCGCGCGTTCGGCGCCGGCCGCATCCAGCGCGACCGTGCGCGCTTCAACCAGATCCGGCAGCGCCTCGGCCAGCTGCGCCCACGGTGCACGCGCCGGCTCCAGCAGGCGGCCCAGCGGGTGGCGCGAACGATGCGCAGCCCAGCTGCGCAGTTCCTCGCCCCACCACGCCAGCTTGGCGTCGGCCGGCAACGGATCGCCGCTGGCGTTGAGCATGTCGTCGAATTCCTGCAGCAGCGCGAACCACGCGACCGCGAGCTCGCGTTGCGATTCGGCCACGAACGGGGCGGCCACCGACCATTCCGGCCAGCGGCTGCGCCACTTGTCGAGGAAACTGTCCAGCGCGGTACTGCTCACTACGTCATTCCTTACGGCTGGGCCGGGGCTGCCGGCCGGGTCGGCCAGAGGCTGGCCAGTTGCAGAAGTCCGGCGTTCTCGACCAGCACGTCGGCCTGCCAGGCCAACGGGTCGTCACTGTGCAGGCGATAGCCCCACAGCGCAGCCACCGAGGGCATGGCGGCGGCACGTGCGGCGAGGATGTCGCGCTCGTCGTCGCCCACGTACACGCAGTCTTCGGCGGCGATGCCGATGGCCTGCGCGGCGTGCAGCAGGGGCAGCGGATGCGGCTTGCGTTCGGCCAGCGTGTCACCGCCGACCAGCACCGCGCAGCGCTGCTGCCAGCCGTACTGCGGCAGGATCAAGCGCGCCAGGTACTCCGGCTTGTTGGTGACGATGCCCCACACCGTACCGGCCTCATCCAGTGCCGCCAGCATGCCGGCCACGCCATCGAACAGCACCGCATGCTGGCCGATCAGCGCTTCGTAGCGCTGCAGGAACTCCGGGACCAGCGCGTCGCGCGCGACGGCATCCAGTTCCGGGAAGGCCGCCGACACCATCGCCCGCGAGCCCTTCGACACCACCGGGCGCAACATCGCCGGATCGATCGGCGCACGGCCACGCTCGGCCAGCATCGCATTGCAGGTGGCGACGAAGTCCGGCGCACTGTCCAACAGGGTGCCATCCAGGTCGAACAGCACCGCGCGCGGGAAGCCGGCCGTGGTCATGCCGGCTTGACCGCGTAAGCCAGGTAGTTGATGTCGGTGCGGCTGCTCAGGCGGGCGTGGTTGCGCCACGGCTCGTAAGCCATGCCACTGACATCCACCAGCTGCATGTCGGCCTCGCGCATCCAGCGCGCCAGCTCGGCCGGCTTGATGAATTCCTGGTAGTGGTGGGTGCCCTTTGGCAGCAGCCGTGCCACGTACTCGGCACCGACGATGGCCACTGCGAAGGCCGCCGCGGTGCGGTTGATGGTCGACAGGAACAGATGGCCACCCGGCTTCAGCAGGCGCTTGCAGGCCTCGATGATCGCGCCCGGGTCGGGCACGTGCTCAAGCATTTCCATGCAGGTGACCACGTCGAAGCTGCCCGGCTGCTCGGCGGCCAGGTCCTCGGCGGCCTGCACGCGGTAATCGACCGTGGCGCCGCTTTCCAGCGCATGCAGGCGCGCGACCTTGACAAGTTCCGGGGCCAGGTCGATGGCGGTGACGTCGGCACCGGCCTGCGCCAATGCCTCGCTCAGCAGGCCACCACCGCAACCGATGTCGAGCACGCGCGCACCGCGCAGCGGCACGCGGTCGGCCACGTACTTCAGCCGCACCGGGTTCAGCGCATGCAGCGGCTTCTGCGGGCCGTCAGCGTCCCACCAGCGGTTGGCCAGCGCGGCGAACTTGTCCAGCTCGGCCTGATCGAAATTGGAGGAAGCGTGGGGGGCAGTCATGAGGGAGTCCTTGCGGCGCCGGGGTTCAGGCGCGGATATGACGGATGCGCTCGCGCCACTGGCGCGCGTTGGCGATGATGCCCGGCAGGTCCATGCCGACCAGCTCGCGCTGCACCAGCTTGGGCTTGCCGGCAATCCAGACATCGCTGACCTGCTGGCGGCCGGTGGCGTACACCAGCTGCGACAGCACGTTGTGCAACGGCTGGGTTTCCAGTGCGGACAGATCGACGCAGACCAGGTCGGCCTGCTTGCCGACTTCAATCGAGCCGATGCGGTCACCGAAGCCCAGCGCGCGCGCGCCACCCAGCGTGGACGCACGCAGCGTGGTCGCCGCGTCCAGCGCGGTGGCATCGTCGGCCACGGCCTTGGCCAGGATCGCCGCGGTGCGGTTCTCGCTGAACATGTCCAGGTCGTTGTTGCTGGCGCAGCCATCGGTGCCGATCGCCAGGTTCACGCCGGCGCGCTGCAGGGCGCAGGCGGGGCAGAAACCGGAGGCCAGCTTCAGGTTCGATTCCGGGCAGTGCACCACGCTGACGCCACGCTCGGCACACAGGTGGATTTCCGCGTCGGTCAGCTGGGTCATGTGCACCGCGATCAGGCGGTCGTTGACCAGGCCAAGCCGATCCAGCCGCGCCAGCGGGCGCTGGCCGTGCAGCTTGATCGAATCGGTGATCTCCTGCGCGGTCTCGTGGGTGTGCAGGTGCACCTGCATGTCGAGCTGGTCGGACAGCATCCGCACCCGCTCGAAATTGGCGTCGTTGACGGTGTACGGCGCATGCGGCGCGAACGCGGTGCCGATCAGCGGATCGGTGCGCCACTGGTCATGCAGTTCACCGGCCTTGGCGAAGTACTCGTCGTCGGTCTTGGCCCAGGCGGTGGGGAAATCGATGATCACCGCGCCGACCAGCGCGCGGAAACCGTGCTTCTTGTAGACCGCGGCCTGCACGTCACCGAAGAAGTAGTTCTCGTTGGCGCAGGTGGTGCCGCCACGCAGCATCTCGGCGATGGCCAGCGTGGTGCCGTCGGCGACGAACTCGGGGCCGATCACCGCCGCTTCCACCGGCCAGATGTGCTGCTGCAGCCAGGTCATCAGCGGCAGGTCGTCGGCGACGCCGCGCAGGAGGGTCATCGGGTTGTGGGTGTGCGCGTTGACCAGGCCCGGCATCAGCGCGGCCTCGGGGCGGCTGACCACCTGGGCGGCGCGGAAGCGCGCACGGGCCTCGGCGCGCGGCAGGATGGCCACGATTTCGCTGCCACGCACGGCAACGGCATGGTCTTCCAGCACCACCGCATGCGGCTCGATCGGAACGACATAACCGGCTTCGATGAGCAGGTCGCAGGCTTCGGGGAGGTGCGGGCTATCGCTCATGCGGGCTCACTGGCTGGGGGGCGGCGAGATACTTCTGGGGGACACGCCCCTGGGTCAGGGGCTGCCGCGAAGCGGCGGGGTCTGGAGACTCGTGAAGCGGGGCGCCCCCC
>NZ_JAPTFX010000039.1:0-33707 GCF_030985895.1 Stenotrophomonas sp. Sm6012
TGACCCACCGGAGCGGTATGCTCCCCAACCTGGACTCTACTAAGTAGCTAGTGGCCCTGAGAAAGGGGGCAGGTCACACGCACCGGGATTGAACTGTAAGTGATGTGCACAGATTGAGATCGGCGCTGGGTCGCATATGCGAACGGGTCGCCTCGATTCTAGCAGTTTGCCGCCCGCAAAATAGATCGTCTAATTTGCTGTCTCCATTGCTCAGACGAAATTACTTGTAAACAGTAGGTCATCCGTTCGTTTCGGATAAGCGGCACCATCGCCTGGTCCCATGGCGTCCAAGTAAGTCCAGAATTCATACTAAGCCCGCAGAAATGCGGGCTTTTTTGTGCGCTTTGGTCCGAGCTTGTCCACGTGCATCCAAGAGCTTTGGGGGTACAAGTGGGGGTACATTTCGAAAAACGGAGTTCAGCAAGGAGGATGTACCCCCAATGGGTGCTAAGCAATTGACAGATATGGCCGCGCGAAATGCGAAGGCTAAGGACAAGCCCTACAAGCTGGCGGCAGGGGCAGGCCTTTACCTGCACGTGATGCCCAACGGAGCCAGGTACTGGCGAATGAAGTATCGCTGGGATGGCAAGGAGAAGTTGCTGTCGATCGGGGTGTATCCCGAAGTGTCATTGAAGGAGGCCGGTGAGGCCCGTGATGAGGCTAGGGCGAAGCTTCGTGCTGGACGCGATCCTTCCGAGCACAAGCAATTGAGCAAGCTCACGTCAAAGTTGTCAGTAGATACCCGCTTCCAGACGATAGCCGTGGAATGGCTTGAGTCCCGTGGGGACTTGGCGCAGTCAACGCGGGAGAAGGCAGCTTGGATGCTGGAAACCTACGCTTTCCCTTGGCTAGGTAAGCGGCAGATCCATGAGATCAGTACCGCTGAGGTGTTGGCGGTCCTGCGTAGGTTGGAGGCTCAGGAGAAGATCGAGTCCACGCAGCGCCTTCGCCAAATCTGTGGGCAGGTATTTCGCTATGCCGTGGCCACTGGAAGGTTAGATCGCGACCCGACCAGTGCTCTTCGTGGTGCTTTGAAGACGGCGAAGAATAGGCACTACGCTTCAATAACCGATCCAGCGAAGGTCGGTGAGCTGATGCGGGCCATTGATGGGTACACGGGGCAACTTGTCACGCAATGTGCGCTCCGCTTTGCTCCTCTGGTTTTCACTCGTCCGGGTGAATTGCGTAAGGCGGAGTGGGGAGAGTTCGATCTTGCTGCGAAGCAATGGAACATCCCTGCGACGAAAATGAAGATGGGCGTAGCTCACGTTGTTCCGCTGTCCAAGCAGGCAGCTGCGTTACTTGAGGAACTACGGCCGGTCACGGGGAATGGACGCTACGTGTTTCCGTCCGTTCGGAGTTCGAGGGATCCAATGAGCGAGAACACCGTCAATGCAGCGCTTCGTCGCCTGGGCTACGGGACTGACGATATGACCGGGCATGGCTTCCGAAGCATGGCGTCCACCTTGCTTCATGAGATGGGATGGACATCAGATGCGATCGAAAGACAGCTTGCTCACTCTGAAAGAAATCCCATCAAGGCTGCCTACAATCGAGCGGAACACTTGCCTGAGCGCAGGAAGATGATGCAAGCGTGGGCAGACTACTTGGATAAGCTGAAGGGAAAGGTCAGCCGCACCTAAAGTTGGTGGGCTGACCCTACCCTTTTAAGTCTTAGATTGCCCTGCGCGGCTGCTGTCGCGCAGGGCGCTATCGACCCACAGCGGCCATTCGTACCGGCGCCGATCCTACCGCTGGGTCCTTTTATACGCTGGCTTGTTAGCTGGACCCCAGCGCCCTAAGATCGAGCCGTGTTAGAGGGAAAGTCCACCAAACGGTGCATTGAGGGCAAGTCGTGTAGCCGGACCCACGGGTCCGGCTATTGGGTAGTTGGATGGCCTTGTAGACTTTAGGGGTGCGTGGCAAATGCTAGAGAAATTCCTCTATGCCGTTTTCGGAGCACTGATAGCGGCAGTTGGATTTTTCGTGCGGCGCCGCATCGAGCAGAAACCCATGTTCGAACAGATCGATAAGCAGCAAAAGCTGCTCGATCTGAAGAAGAACTTAGAGGCGTCAGGTACTACCCTTGATGATCTGAAGGTGCTTGAAGACACGATTATGGGAAAGGCCAACTCAGCGAAGACACTGGCCGCCGCCTACCAAGAGCAGGCCTTCCAGATCTACGCCACTGATCACTCGGAACACATGACTCAAGCGGACATGAATCGACATGCTGCAGCGTCGTTTCACAGAGCCGAAGAAAGGCTTGCCGCTCTGGTTGAAGATTTGCGACAGCATCTTTCTGGTGGCCGCCTAGACTCATTCGAGAATTCTCAGCAGATGTGGCTTCGATATCGCGAGGCTAGCGCTGAGTTCCAGTCCAGCCAGTACCACGGCGGGAGCATCCAGCCTCTCATCCACGCCAGCGCGCTAGAGAGCGTTACCATCTCGCGGATCGTCGAGCTCGAGCCTCTGCTTAAGGAAATGCAGACAATATAGAGTTGAACGTACGCTCCTGGCCGCAAGGCGTCATCCGACCCAAAGCAGACCTACGCTGTCTGGAAAGAAATGGGTGATTCAAGTTGAGGGGGCAGGGGGCAATCCGGCTGCGGCTCTCCAGCTCTGGTCGCTTACTCGACACTTTCCTTCCGGTGCCGTAGTGCAGCGTCCTGCTGCAGCTGATCGCTATCATTGACGATTTCGGTAGTACTACGGGCAGGGCGTAATGAAGAGCGCATTGGTGATATTGCTGGGAATGGGGGTGGTGATGGCGGCGGCTGCGCAACTCAACGGCCCGCAGCGGTTGCGGGCTGCCCGCCAGGAAACATTCGAGCAGCTGCGGTTTCCGTCGCGCGATGGTGCTGCCTTCACCGGTGCCCAGGTACAGGTGGTGAAGCAGGTGCACGGACGGTTCGATGGTATGCAGCAACCGGGGCCGCGCTGGATGGCACAGGCCTCAGACGATGCATTCTGGTACTGCGTCGGGCCCGGGCCAAGTTGGTATCTGGCCATTCCGATTTCAAGACGCAATGGCTTCCAATGGGATGTCGACTGGGTGGTACGCCCTTTGGACGAAGGCCGCATGCGTGCCGCGCTGAGCGGCGACACCGAAGCGCTACGGTTGGCCTTTGGCGAGCAGACCGCACGGGGATGAGTGGAAACTGAGCACGACGTGTGTGCAGATTCTTGTGTAGACGGAAATTTGAAGCGCTCCGGTTTGAAGCTGGCCATCATTCGGGAGCATGTCCGTTCCTGGCCGAAAGCGGACCTGGTCGATTACAGCGAAGCATCCCGCATACCACGACGCATGAGTCCGATCTAACGGTGCGGGCATGGCGCAGAAAACCCGGGCGAGCCCCCTGAGCGGGAGCCCGCCCAAGACCTAGTATGATCAGGTCAGGTCGTAGCGCTCCTCGATTCCGGAGAACAGCTGAGCAGCCTCTTCTTTGGCGCGGGCGTTGTCCTCGGGCGCGAGTGGCGCCAATTCGACTCCGTCGCCCCCCCCCACATACATTGGCCCGCCGACATCATCGTCATAGAGTGTGCCGTCCTCGTTGATCGCTTCGTGTCTGTCTTGGCTCAGGTCCTGATCCAGCATACGTGATAGGTGCATCCAGACCCAAGAGCGGAACGGGGTTTCGTTCCTGTCTTCGATAAGCGCGCGCATGGCCGATACGTCGCCGTCGCGTGCAAGCACGGTCAGCCATTGGTGCGCCAGCTCGGGTCGACCATGTGCATCGGCCAGGTCAGCCATGTCGTACGGGTCCATTTCATCCGACGGTTCGAGCTCGAGCGCCGAAGGATCGCCGTAGCGCTCCGCGGTGACCAGCATTGCGCGCCTGTCCCCGCCCCGTGCAGCCGCAAGGAGGTGGTACCGGTGTTTCGCCACAACCCGAACGAACCCGCCGACCCCCGTGGTGATCTCCGCGAAGCTAACTGGCTCGGCAGACCACTGCGCGTGCCGGCGCAGCTCGCGCCCGAAGCGGCGGTCGTCCTCTTCCGGCAGGCCACCGTACGGCTCGAGCATGTACGCGGTCGCTAGGTGCGCAGCGGCAACACCACGGGCCGCGGCCGCTTCCAGTCCTTCCAGCAGCAGCGGAAGTTCCTCGAGCAGTGTCTCAAGCCCCTGATCCATTCGGCTGATCAGGGCGTTCGATACCCACTCGGCGACGGCAGGCGCCTCCGCCTCCTCAGCTTTCGACCACTCGTCCTCGTTGTCCTCGAACGCGGCAATCAGCTCCTCGAACCGCACCGGCGCGTAGCCGGACGCAGCCAGGAAGTCGGCCAGGCCTTGGGCGGCACGCGCCGCCTCTTCGGCTGACAGCCCGAACTGCAGGCACCGCTGGATGACCCGGTCCTCATCCGGCGGGAAGGCGGTAGCGCGCCATGGCACGTCGCACCACGCCGCTTGGTGCTGGAGCGCGGCATGGGTGGCAAATCCAGCGGCCGCAGCCAGCAGCTCATGGACCTGGCTGCGGGTAAGCGACGGCAGGCCCTGGGCCCGAAGGTGCGCATGGGCATTAAACGCGTATTGCTTGATGGTCATGACTCGTCCTCGATGGCCAAGCCGATCCGGGTCAGACGCACACGTTTAAGTTCCCGGCAGCTGGCCAGAAGAAGAGTTGATAAGGGGATACAGCCTGTTTTTGCTCGTGTGCAAGCAGGGCGGGCGCCGCGGCCAGTATATGCCGCCCGCTATCTAGATTCCAAGCGCGCACTGCAACTGCGTGCGTTGATGCCCTACATCACCATTCCAGCTTTGGCGGCCCGCAGGGCGGCACCGACCGGGGAGTCCGCTTCCGCCCAATGCGGACATTGATCCAGTCACGGATCTTGCTGATGGGTCCGGTTGTACGTTGGCTTGTTAGCCGGGCCAGCCGCCCTAAGGTTGAGATATACCAAGGGAAAAATTACCATTCGGTGCCTTGTGGATAAATCGTATAATCGACCTTCGGGCCCATCTATTAGGTAGTTAAGCGCCGGTGTGTAAGGTTGGCTGACCGTTCTTCCTTCGGCAGTAGCGCTCGGCAAGGGTTCCTAGGCAAGTTCCGTCCTGCGAGCAGTGGCATCATCGGCTCGCTGAGGGTTGCACAAGCAAGGCGGCGTTGGCCAGGGGTTCGGTCAGAGCCACCGCTACCTAACCAAACCCGCTGCGCGGTTCGGCATAATCCAGAGTTAGGCCTCATAGGTGGCTTGACACTTACGGAGCTTTCTCAAAGAGAAATCAAATGCGAAGTTGGGTCTTATTAGTACTAATTTTTCTGACAGGACCCGCTGAGGCCGCAAAGCGCTATACCGCGCCGTCGGACGCAGACACACGAGTTGGAGTTTCAGTCCCTTGGCTGCAGGAAAGGAGCGGGCTGGACAGTTGGTCCAACCTTACCCTATGGGACTTCACAGACAATCCTGCAGGAGAGCTGCTCGGAATAGTGAAGTTCCGGCACAAAAGCAAAGATCAGACTGTCCTGCTTCGCTCTGGCCGCAGAATCCAGCTTGTTATGCACACTCTGGAGCCAAGCTTTGGTCAAACTAAAGAATGCGGTGTGGCACTAACCTTCCACCCTGAGGAGGCTGGCCAATACATGCTTACATTTGAGTACCCGGTGCAAATCGCGCAGGACGCAGATGGATGCCGCTCAATATTGACCGATCTCGCTGCAACAGATCCCTCCAAGGCTGTTGTTGCCCAATTCACCACGCCAGCGACAACGCGGATCTATACGTTCAGAGTCAATTTCAGTCATTAATGATCGACAGGTCCCGGCCTGACAATTCATTCAAGTCGAACTCGATTTGCGGTGGCAAGTTGGCCGGCGAGATCGCCCAAGCACTGACTCTCCCCGGCGCCACCCTATCCTTCCACTTGAAGGAGCTGGCCGGCGCTGGCTTGGTCACTTCCGAGCAGCGTGGCCGCACCGTCTGCTATCGCGCCAATTTCGACGTGATGGCCAGTTTGGTCGACTACCTGCCCGAGAACTGCTGCGCGGGCGACAAAACCTGTGGCACTCCGGCGGGATACCTAGAGTTTCACGCACACATCTCGTCTTTCCGACTCGGGGAGGTCCCAAGAGCACCAACAGCTCGCCTCGGAACATCGCTTTGCATGAAGAGGCGATCCTGCGCATGACCGTTCTGTAGTTGCGGTGTTCTACCTTGAGCGCTCTTAAGGCATCCAATGCCTTGGTGATCCACGTGGCGCTCACCATGCACCGGTCACCTAAGTCATTGCAGAATCGCGGTCGGCCGGCCCGAATCAGTGGCGATTCGCGTTAGTTCGATTGCGCCAAAGCGCACTGGTTGACGACGCTTGGGCTCATGGTCAAAAAATGCAGGGGTGTGGGAGAATTGGCTAATCTTGGCAAGACGCCGCCAAGCAGGGGACAACCTAGATGGGCAATACCGATTCGGACGGGGAAATCCTGACGCTGGATGAAGTCGCTGCGTTCCTGAAAGCCGGGAAGCGGACGGTGTACCGATTTGCCCAGAACGGCGATATCCCCGCCTTCAAGCTTGGCGGCACCTGGCGCTTCCGCCGCTCAGAGCTGGAACCTTGGATCGGCGAGAACTCCAACCAACGCCCCCCTACCAAGAAAGAACTTGGCTGAATGGAGATCATCAACAACATCAGCCGCTTGCTTGGCGACGACCTCAAACGCTCCCTGAAGCCTGGTGCCAAGCTCAAGGTCGCGGCCTCATGCTTCTCCATGTACGCCTACGAGGCACTGAAGGCCGAGCTGGAGCAGATCGAGGAGCTGGACTTCATATTCACCTCCCCCACTTTCCTGCCTGATGAGGTCACCGACCGGATTCGCAAGGAGCGGCGGGAGTTCCATATCCCCAAGCTGGATCGGGAGCGCAGCCTGTACGGCAGCGAGTTCGAAATCCAGCTGCGCAACAAGCTGACCCAGCGCGCCGTGGCCCGCGAGTGCGCCGATTGGTTGCGGCGCAAGGCGACGTTCAAGAGCAACCGCAGCAAGGCCCCAATGCAGCAATTCGCCTGCGTCCAAGCTGACGGGGCGGATACGGCTTATATGCCGCTGCACGGATTTACCGCGGTTGACCTGGGCTATGAGTCGGGGAATGCCGTCTCCAACCTGGTCAACAAGATGGACGAGCCCAGTTTCACCGCGACTTGGCTGAGCCTGTTCGACCAGATCTGGAAAGACCCTGAGAAGCTGGAGGACGTGACATCGCAGATCTGCGAGCACATCGCCACCGTCTATCAGGAGAACTCGCCGGAGAGCATCTACTTCCTGATGCTCTACAACATCTTCAATGAGTTTCTGGACGACATCGACGAAGACGTATTGCCGAACGATCGAACCGGCTATCAGGACACCCTGATCTGGAACAAGCTCTTCAATTACCAGAAGGACGCGGCCACCGGCATCATCAACAAGCTGGAAACCTACAGCGGCTGCATCCTGGCCGACAGCGTCGGCTTGGGCAAAACCTTCACCGCGTTGGCGGTCATCAAGTATTACGAGCTTCGCAACAAGTCCGTCCTGGTGTTGTGCCCGAAGAAGCTGGCGGACAACTGGCTCAACTACAACCGCAACCTGAAGACCAACATCCTCGCCCGCGACCGGTTCAGCTATGACGTGTTGTGCCATACCGACCTCAGCCGCACCAGCGGCGAGTCGTTCGGCACGCCGTTGAATCGCATCAACTGGGGCAACTACGATCTGGTCGTCATCGACGAATCGCACAACTTCCGGAACAACGACGCCTACAAGGACAAGGAAACCCGCTACCAGAAGTTGATGAACAGGGTCATCCGCGAAGGCGTGAAGACTAAGGTACTGATGCTTTCCGCCACGCCGGTTAATAACCGGTTCAACGATCTGCGGAACCAGTTGGCCTTGGCCTACGAGGGCGATTCCGAGAACCTGAGCAAGAAGCTTCGTACCAGCAAGTCCGTGGAAGAAGTCTTCCGCAATGCGCAGAAAGCTTTCAACGTCTGGTCGAAGCTTCCCCCCGAAGAACGTACCCCTCGCGCCATCCTGGATGGTCTGGACTTCGATTTCTTCGAGCTGCTGGACAGCGTGACCATCGCCCGTTCGCGCAAGCACATCCAGACCTTCTACGACACCAAGGGCATCGGCCAGTTCCCAGAACGACGCAAGCCGCTGTCGTTCCAAAGCCCCTTGTCCGATTTGGATAGCTCGCCCAGCTTCAACGATATCTTCGACAAGCTTTCCCGGCTCAAGCTGTCGGTGTACGCCCCGGTGAGCTACATACTTCCCAGTTGCATGGCGAAGTATGCGGAGATGTACGATACCAAGGTGGGAAGCAAAGGCACCTTGCGCCAAGCGGATCGCGAGAAAAGCTTGCAGGCTCTGATGACGGTCAACCTGCTGAAACGCCTTGAAAGCTCTGTCGCGGCATTCCGGCTTACCCTGCAACTGCTGCGCAAGAACCACCTGCGCACGTTGGACAAAGTCGTCAACTTCCGCCAAGTCGGTGGCGGCTGCGTTGAAGACATGACCGAAGCGCTGGGCGAACTGGAAGCGGACGACGACGATCTGCTCGATCTGGGGCAGGACACCGATATTGGCGGCAAGGTCAAGATCAACCTGGCCGACATGGACCTGCCCCGTTGGCAGTTCGACCTGGGTCAGGATCTGGAGCACATTGAGGACTTGTTGTCCCTGATGGAGCAAATCACCCCGGAACACGACGCCAAACTCCAGCACCTCAAGGCGCATGTGCTCGCGAAAATCGCCAATCCAATCAATCCGGGCAACAGGAAGGTGTTGATCTTCACCGCCTTCGCCGATACGGCAGACTACTTGTACGCCAATCTGGCTCCTGCGCTGTCGACGGCGCACAAGCTGCACACCGCCAGGGTCACCGGCAAAGGCTCCCCCAAGTCCACCTTGGCCAAGAGTTACGACTTCCAGGAACTATTGACGCTGTTCTCTCCACGATCCAAGGACAAGAACATTGTCCTGCCCAACGAACCGGCGGAAATCGACATCCTGATCGGCACCGACTGCATTTCCGAGGGTCAGAACCTTCAGGACTGCGATTACCTGATCAACTACGACATCCACTGGAACCCGGTTCGCATCATCCAGCGTTTCGGCCGCGTGGACCGCATCGGCTCGCAGAATGCCTGCATCCAGCTAGTCAACTACTGGCCGGACATCTCGCTCGATGAGTACATCCGACTGAAGGAGCGGGTCGAGAGCAGGATGATGATTGCCGACGTCACCGCAACCGGCGATGACAACGTGCTATCAGCGCAGGCGAACGATGTCTCTTATCGCAAGGAGCAGTTGCGCCGCTTGCAGGAAGAAGTCATCGAACTGGAGGACTTGAAGACCGGCGTTTCGATCACTGACCTTGGTCTCAACGACTTCCGCATGGATCTACTGAACTATGTCAAGGCACATGGTGAGCTGGACAGATCGCCCAATGGTCTGCATGCCATCGTGCCCGCCAATGCGGAGCTGGGTCTGCAACCCGGCGTGTTCTTCACCCTGCGCAACCGTAATACGGGCGTGAACCCACCCGCCCATCTGCCGCAGCACAACCGCCTGCACCCGTATTACCTGATCTACATGGGCGAAGATGGGCAAGTCATTCACGATCACACCGAGGTCAAGCGCCTACTCGATCTGGCCCGCACTTGCTGCAAGGGCCAGGACCAACCGTTCGCAGATCTCTGCCCCGCGTTCAACAAGGCTACCGCTGACGGCCGCAATATGCGCCCTTACTCCGATCTGCTGGGTGGAGCCATCCGCTCTATGATCGAGGTCAAGGAAGAGAAGGACATCGACAGCCTGTTCTCGCCTGGAAAGACCAGCGCACTGACCCAGACGATATCCGGGTTGGACGACTTCGAACTGATCTCGTTCCTCGTGGTGCAGGAGGTAGCGTGAGCAACGCCGAGCACCATGCCCTGATTGCATGGCCCGAAAAGGCGAAAGTCAATCGCGTCGTTCCAAAATCGAAGTTCTACGAACATGGAACTGTAAATGCTCGCCTGAAAGATCTGTTCGTCAAGGAAGTCGAGCAGGTCACCTGGCTATACAAGTTGGCCCCAGAGACCATCAACCTGTCGGCCAAGGACGGCGTGTCCGAAATCCAGATTCTCGGCATCCAGCTAAGAACACCAGAACTCAGCCACGACGTGCTGCGGTGCATTGACGGAGCCATCGAGCATCCGATTCTCTTCGAGTTTTACCACGCCGACCTCGTGCAGGTAATTGCCTGCTTCAAACGTCCGCGCGGTGGAGATAACGGAGGCAAGCTTCTCCTCTCCGAATACTTCGAAACTGAATGGCGATCCGCCGACAGTCCGCGCACAGATCTGCCCACGAGCCTAAACCTGCACGGCCTGTACGAACGCCTGTTGCTGCGATTGATCCCGCTGCCAGCACACCCCCGAGAACCTCTTCGTGCCCTGATAGATCGGCTTGGGAATATTCGCACTTTGGAGGGCGAGCTGGCCAAGGCCATCTCAGCGCTTGAGAAAGAAAAGCAGTTCAATCGAAAGGTTGAGCTAAATGCCACTGTACGCAAACTACGAACCCAGCTTGACCAAGCTGGCTATCTAAAGCTTATTGCCTCCGCGAACAAACCCGAGCTACGCAAGATGGCAGAACAACCAGAAATCACTCTGAGCCAAGTCGTCGATTCAACCGACCTGAAGGCTTTGAACGACCTGCTAACTCAGGTGATGAGGCAGCAGCAGCAACAAGCCTTGCTTAAAGATACAAATCTTGGGCAAGTGGTCGAAGCTGTCGTCAGTCTCGCGGCAACCGTACCCGTCGAAGAGGAGCTCTTTGCGGCGGCGATACTGGGGCGAGTAGCCGCCGTTGCCCGCGGGCGAGAAGCCGAAGTGCATTCTCGCGTGAATGAGCTTTTCACCGACGAGCCCCCCTCTATCGAGACCCTGGCAGACGGCGACGCCAAGGAGTATGCCGCCAAGATGCTGGCTTACACCGAGGCAGATTGGCTCCCTATTTACTGCGCCCGCGAATCGTTAGCGATTGACACGGCCAACAATGCCCGCAAGGAGCTGCTACGGATCCTACTCAGCAACAGCGAAGACCTGGCGAGCTTCGTCCATCGTCTGGTCGAAGCTGCGGACATCGTAAAGGGCATTGAATCTCTCGACACCCGCATCAAACGGGTTCGCCGCATCTTTGAGTCGATTACCGAGGTAATACGAAGCTACGAAGGGAATGTCGGCCTGGAGCCAGGAACCGCTTTGGCAAGCCTGACGAACACCTTCCTACGCGGCACAACCAGTGCAGATACAGACGCACTTCATGCCAGCTTGGATGCCGCCAGCGGCGCACTCGTTCGCGTGATCGAGCTGCGCTACTCCCACGCACTTCATGCGGAAACTTACCAACTGTTGCAGGACTGCAAGAAACTGCTCACACAAGGCCCATGGACTCGCTACATCGAAGGCTCGGCCGTGATCCCGAAAGTGCAGATGAACCTGTTGGAGACCGCACTTGTCCTTGCTCGCCAAAATCGAACAGATAAGGAAATCCTACGTGCGATGGAGGCCAGCTGGCCTTCCACGCACATGATCACCAGCGCCATCAAGCTCCATTTCAAGGGAGCGGTTGATATTGACCCGGAAGTGGCGGACTACTGGCTGAAGGTTGGCCGCGTCTCCCAGAGCGAACGCACCGCGGAGCACAAGCTGGGCAACACCGAAGACCAGCAGATCGGCGAACTGCTGATCCAGGTCGATGCTAACCGGGACAGCATGGGTAAGTTGAACAGTGCCGTCGTACCCGTCCTGAAGACTTTCGATGCATATCAGGCCGCCACAGTCGAGCGTGCCGCCACCGGCTACGAAAGCATTGCTCAAGTCGCCGAGCGTTTGGCTCGTATGCGCAAACTGAGCAAGACCGATTTACTAGGCAGTATCGTCGAGTACAACCCCATCGAACACGATATGGAAGGCGGCCATCGTTCCGGCATTCGTCGGGTCAGAGTAGTGCGTGACGGCATCCTGAAAGAGTTCGGCGGAAAGATTAAGACGCTCGTAAAGCCGCGCGTTGAGCCTGAGGAATAAGCATGGAATTCACGAAAGCGAAAATCATCATTGCCAACCTGCGCGAGCGCATCGAGGTAGGCAACGATGGGAAGTTCCGCCTTGAAGGCGTCATTACCCAGCGCGAACTGGAGGCACTGGATTTTTTCATTTCCAATCAGCCAGACAGCCCTGATTCGCCATCCATTCCAATTCCTGCCCCGCCCAGTCCTGAACCAGCTGTTGTTGTGCCGACTGTCGACCTGGCCGCTGAACCACAGACCTCTCGACCTGATCCAGAACCGATGGTGGAAGTACCGGTCATCCTGGACTTGTCCACGCTGTCCTTGCCTGAAGCCAATGCAACCTATCGCGTCTGCCTTGATTTCGGCACAGCCATGTCTAAAGCCAGCTTCGTTTATGACAACGAAGATGAGGACATAGAGGACATCCAGGTGCTCAAGCTTGGTGTCCCCGGCGACCAAGAGGAAATCGACGAAGTCATGCTGGTTTCCTCAGTTTTCATCGACGCCGATGGACTCCTCTGGTTCGGTCAGAACGCGGTCAAACATGCCGTGAACGGTGCCGGATCAAGGATAGACAACATCAAGCGCGCCCTGTCCGAAGGCAACTTGAACGTCCCCGTGGATGCCACTTACAACCCGACGCCGCATCCGCTCACCTACAAGGACATTGTTCTTGCCTATCTGACCTTCTTCACATGGACCATCAGCTATACGCTAGAGAACGATGTGGAATTGCCCGTCGTGGCTCGAAACTTCAAACGGCGTTTCGCCATGCCGTGCTTCCCGCGGGCCAACGCGCGCATCGTAGAGGGTGAACTAAAAACCCTACTCGGTGAGGCACAGATTCTCGCCGACACCTTCGAAGATGAAGTCCACCAAGGTCTGCCCCTGGGTCGCTTCCTTTCGGCCTTGAAACAGCTACGTGCCGAGAAGCGCGACTACACCTTCATTGAGGGTAGCGTCACCGAGCCGCTTGGCGTGGCTGGCTCCCTGCTCAGCTGGCAATCCAACCACGATTCATTGGCGTTGGTTGTGGACATCGGCGCAGGCACTAGCGACTTTAGCTTGTATCGGCTGAAGGTCACTGTGAATGACGACGGCAGCATCGACAAGACCAGAACCACGGCGGGCGAGGTGGATGGCGCTGCGCGCGGCATCACCGAAGCGGGCAACCACCTCGACAAGCTCCTCAAAGGTTTCGTCCTGCAAAAAGCTGGCGTCAACGGTTCGCACGATAAGTTCCAGAACATCAGCCACGCGCTTGAGCGCGACATTCGCGACTACAAGGAATCCCTATTCAACTCCGGATCCGTCTATGTCCCCCTTTACAGCGGGGAAGCGGTGGACGTCTCGCTAACCGAGTTCCTCGCGTTGGAGGAAGTCACAGCCTTCGAGAAGTCCTTGCGCAGGACTCTTGTCGAAATCCTCGAATCCGCAGACAAGGAATGGATCAACTGGGTACAGGCTAATCCGAGTCATAACCTCACCATCGTACTGACTGGCGGCGGCGCCACCTTGCCAATGGTCAGAAAGTTGGCTGAAGGCACAGTGACGGCACACGGCAAGACCATCCGCGTTGCGGCGGCAAGATCTTTCCCGGAATGGCTACGCACCAGCTATCCCGATCTTGAGGCTCCGTATCCACGCATCGCTGTCTCGCTCGGCGGTGCACGCCAGAACGTCATTCGTTCGATGGGAGTCTTGAAGAGCACCGGATTTGGTGGCGCCAGCCCCACCCTTGGTAGCTTTCAAACCAAAGGCATTTGAGGGCAACGGGCCTAGTCAAGATTGGGTCTATTTATATCTATAATTGGCGAAGTAACACCACGCGCAATAGCGAACATCGGAGTCAGGCAGATGTCTGTCAGCAACGAACAAGCGAAGCAATGGCCTAATGTCGTCAAAGTTCGGGATGATCGAGATCCCATTCGCTTTGATAGCGCTGACGGAAAGTTCATTCTCGATGAATTTGCTGACGTTACCTGGGTAGATGGAGACTCCAAGGAATTCACCCAGAAGGATTTGCGGGGCCGAATTGAGCCTTGGCTGACCTCACTCTTCCAATCCGAGCATTTGTCGCTTCTCGCGGGCTCAGGCTTGACCCATGCGGTCCACCAGCTAGCCACTGGAAAGTTGGCGGCTGGCATGAACGCCCTCGCCCTTAGCAATCACAGCGACAAGATCAGTGCGTCAGCCAAGCAATCTGCCGTAGCTGCGGGACGCAAGGCCGACAACCTGGAAGACCAATTGCGGGTTGCCAATGAGCTTCTTCGTGGATTGGAAATTCTCGGAGATAAAAGTGAAGCATCCCTTCGCACTGAGATTGCGGACGGGATGGGGAAGTTTGCCGAGTCCATCTTGGCTAGCGAGAGCGGGATCGTTTCTTCTGACGACTCTAAACGGGAGGACGCGTTCAATACGCTCGTCACGTTCTTGATGAGCTTTGCCAGCCGTACCGGCGTCCGCGACCGACTCAGTATCTTTACCACCAACTATGACCGCCTGATCGAGGTCGGTGCAGAGCTCGCTGGTCTGCATTTACTAGATCGCTTCCTTGGCACGTTGACACCGATCTTTCGTTCGTCGCGCCTTGATCTCGACATGCACTACAACCCTCCCGGCATCCGGGGCGAGCCCCGCTACCTGGAGGGCGTCGCACGCTTCACCAAGCTGCATGGCTCTGTGGATTGGTTACAGGTCAACAAGGACATCCGACGCATCGGCCTACCCTTTGGAGCGAACGACGTCGCCCCCTTCCTCGCGGCTCCCGGCCTGGATGGAGCAACAGCTCACAAGCTGATGATCTACCCTAATTCCGCCAAGGACAGGGAAACAGCGGACTACCCATACGTTGAACTTTTCCGTGACTTCGCGGCAGCGGTCTGTCGCCCCAACAGCACTCTGGTGACCTACGGTTACAGCTTCGGCGATGAGCATATCAACCGGGTAATCCGCGACATGCTCACTATCCCATCCACGCATTTGGTAGTGATTGCTTATAGCGACCCCCTTGGTCGAATCATGCAGACCTACAAGGAGATGGGCAGGCCCTCTCAGATCAGCCTGTTGATCGGCCCTGCTCTGGCCGACCTGACCGCCTTGACCGAGCACTACATGCCCAAGGCCGCAATCGACAAGACCACCTTCCGCATGGGCGAGCTCTTGAATCAACGCTGGAAAACCCAACAATCGTCGAAGTCGCTTGGAAAGGGTTCCGGTTCGAACGATGTGGACGACTTGATATGACCTTGTCTCCACTGGCGTATGCCGATTCGTTGCGAATCGGCACTATCGACTATGTATCACCAGACAGCATCAAGGTGCTGCTGGATATCGAGGCGCCCGATGGAGTCGCGCTCAATGCTGGCGCTCCTCGCCCGTTTCCGCGCGTCAATGGCTACGTATTGGCCGCCAGCGACCAAGGCTACCTTGTCGCGCAGGTGGAGTGGGTCACCATCGAGCGCTCTCAGTACCCGAAGCGTAAGGGCATGCAGGACTTCGGTCTGGTGGATTTGCCCTATCCACTGCGAAAGATGAGCCTCAACCCTTTGGGCTGCTTGTTCTATTCAGAGGGAAAGTACGAGTTCCGGCGTGGCGTTGAAGCCTACCCATCAGTTGGCGACCCCGTCATCCTGCCTACTCAGGAGCAGCTGCGTGCCATCGTCGAATCAGGCGGGAAGCGGCGCATCAAGATTGGCACCAGCCCCTTGGCCGCCAATGCCGAGGTCAAGGTCGATCCCGACCGTATTTTTGGTCGCCACCTGGCAGTTCTGGGTAATACCGGCAGCGGGAAGTCGTGCTCAGTTGCTGGCCTGATCCGGTGGTCAATGGATGCGGCACGGAAGGCGCGCAAGGGCAGCGCTCCGAATGCACGCTTCATCGTTCTGGATCCTAACGGAGAGTACGCCAGTACCTTCAGGGGTATGGGAAAGGTCCGAACATTCGCCGTGGCAGCATCCGCAGAGATTGAGCAACTCCAAGTTCCAATGTGGTTCTGGAACAGCGCGGAATGGAGCGCATTCACGCAGGCCAGTGCAAAGACTCAGCGTCCGACACTGATACAGGCGCTTCGTTCTGTCCGCGATGGCACGATGGGTACGTCCGTCACCCCAAGCCACGAGATGCGTCGCTTTCTTCGAACGCTGGTTTCAATAATCCAGATTGAACGCAATGCTGGGAGTCCATGGGGAAGGTTCCCTCAGCCCAAGAACTTCCTAGAGAAGATCAGGAAATGGCAAGAAGGACTTTCGGATGACACCGCTTTCAGCCAACCAGAGAACGATGCTCTGGCGGCTTTCAGGCACAGAATTACCGAGTTCGCCAATGCCCGTAGCGGGCAGTATCCGACCTACGACTTCACGAAGTCGGAGGTTGATGACCTTTTGCATCTAGCCCAGACCGCGCACTCCGCCTTTGGCGGATCCGACACGGATGTCCTTCCTATCGACGCCGATGTTCCGCGCCCCTTCACCGGCGACCAGCTACTGCGCAGTGTCGAAGCCAATGCGGAGCTGACGGGAGTCTCTGAGTACGTCGAGACCATGCTGATGCGCATCCGAGCGATTCTTTCGGACAACCGCATGAAGAGCATCATCAGCGGCCATGGAGATGCCTCCCTCCACGACTGGCTAAGCAAGTACATCGGCGATGACCAAGCCTCCAACGGGTCGGTCACGGTGATCGACCTGTCTCTGGTTCCGGCCGAAGTCGTCCACATCATCACCGCCGTTATCGCCCGCATGACGCTGGAATCCTTGCAGCGTTACCGCAAGCTCAATCATGGCAAGACTTTGCCGACAGTCCTGGTGATGGAGGAGGCGCACACCTTCATCCGTCGTTACCCGGACGATGCGGAAAACCAAAGTTCCGCCGCGATCTGCTGTCAGGTCTTCGAGAAGATCGCCCGCGAAGGCCGCAAGTTCGGCTTGGGATTGGTGCTGTCTTCGCAGCGCCCCAGTGAGCTATCGCCGACCGTGCTCTCGCAGTGCAACAGCTACTTGCTCCACCGCATCAGCAATGACCGCGATCAGGAGTTGGTGCACAAGCTGGTTCCTGACAACCTGCGTGGCCTGCTCCGTGACCTTCCGTCCTTGCCATCCCGCCACGCCATTCTGCTTGGCTGGGCTTCCGAACTACCTGTTCTTGTGCAGATGAATAGTCTGCCGGCTGACCAGCAACCTCGGTCAAATGACCCCGACTTCTGGTCGGTGTGGTCTGCAGAGAATCTCGAAGCCGACGAACTTGGGCTGCCCATTGCAAGATCTGTCGATTGGGAGACTATCGCCACCGATTGGCAGCAGATTTCCCCTGAACAACCCCTATCGCCAGCCTCCTCTTCGGCGCAGTCCGCCGAGGATGACGAGGACACCATTCGATTCTAGCGGGCTGGCTGCGCCAGCCTTCTCGCTTGATCCGCAATCGCTTCAAGGAACCACCATGGACAAACTGAAAATGCACTCCCCCAATCTGACCCATGCCAACCTGGCACGCTTGCGCGAGTTGTTTCCGGGCTGCGTGACGGAGGCTAAGGACGAGGACGGCGGTGTGAAGTTAGCGGTGGACTTCGACCAGTTGCGGCAGGAGCTGTCGGCTGCGTTGGTGGAGGGGCCGCAGGAGCGGTATCACCTGAACTGGCCGGGCAAGCGCGAGGCGTTGCTGACGGCGAATGCGCCGATTGCCAAAACCTTGCGGCCGGTTCGCGAAGAGAGCGTGGACTTCGATACGACGAAAAACCTCTTCATTGAGGGCGACAACCTGGATGCGTTGAAGCTGTTGCAGGAGACGTATCTTGGCAAGGTGAAGGTGATCTATATCGACCCACCGTACAACACGGGCAACGATTTCATCTACGAAGACGACTTCGCCGAGAATGCTGACGAGTATCTGCGACGCTCGAATCAACAGGACGAGGAAGGAAGCCGTTTGATGGCAAACACTGCAGCCAACGGGCGATTTCACTCTGACTGGCTGACCATGATCTATCCGCGACTGAAGCTCGCGTTCAACTTGCTCAAAGATGATGGTTTTATCTTTATTTCAATTGACGATAATGAAGTCGATAACCTAAAGCGCATCTGCAGCGAAATTTTTGGAGCCGACAACTTCGTGGCAACCTTCGTTTGGCAGAAGACACTGACTCGGCGAAATGACGCCACTTTTGTATCCAATGCGCACGAGTACGTTGTCTGCTACGCAAGAAATCAAGCTCTAGCGACCTTCAATAAGGTCGACACAGACGATAAGCAACGAGCGACCTACACAAATCGCGACAACGATCCGCGTGGCGACTGGCTCGCCGTGCCGTTCCACGCACCGAACATTCGTCCGAACCTCACTTATCCGATCACTACACCTAGTGGGCGAGTTCTCATGCCACCGTCAGGACGCCACTGGAGCACAACAAAGGAGCAGTTTGACGGCCTTCTCGCCGATGGGAGGATTTACTTCGGCAAGAACGGTGACGGTATGGCGCAGCGGAAGAAGTTTTGGTCCGAGCGTGATGAGGGCATGGTTCCGTGGACCTGGTGGCCACACGAAGAAGCCGGGGAGAATCGCAGCGCGACCAAGGAGATCAAAGACCTCTTCGACGGCGAGGTAGTGTTCACGGCGCCAAAGCCGACAAAGCTGATCCAGAAGATATTGGAATTGGTGCCGTCGTCTGGTGGCGATATTGTTATTGACTTCTTCGCTGGCTCTGCAACCACCGCGGACGCAATCATGCGCTGGAGCGCCGCCGGGCGGGGCGACTGGAGGTTTTTGCTGGTTCAAGCACAGGAAGAATGCAACCCAAAACAAGTCGCCTCGAAACTTGGCTATGCAACGATCGCTGACATTAGCAAAGAACGCATTCGCCGTTGCGGGAAGAGGTTAGGTGAAGAGAGAGGAAAAGTTGACTCCGGATTCCGTGTACTAAAGGTCGACACGTCCAACATGATGGAAGTGTTTTACGCCGCTGACTCCATCACTCAAGGCAATTTGCTTGCCACCATCGACAACATCAAGCCCGACCGCGTCCCGGAAGACCTGTTGTTCCAGGTGATGCTGGACTGGGGCGTTGACCTTGCCCTGCCCATCGAAAAGAAGGTCATCCAGGGCAAGGACGTGTATTTCGTCGATACCGACGCGCTGGCCGCTTGCTTCGACAAGACTGGCGGCATCGATGACGCCTTCGCCAAGGAGCTAGCAACGCACAAGCCGTTGCGCGCCGTATTCCGCGACGCCGGCTTCAAGAGCGACGACGTGAAGATCAACATCGAGCAGATCTTCAAGCTGCTCTCGCCGTGCACCGAAGTGAGGTGCCTGTAAGGTGACACGATGGAACAACCTGAACAGACTCAATTGTTGAACGGCCTGATCGCCACCTGGGAAAACGAGGTGGTGGAGTTCAAGCAGGCCAGCAACGATTACAGCACCGACGACATCGGTAAGTATTTCTCCGCGCTGGCCAACGAAGCCAACTTGCGCGGGACAGAATCCGGCTGGCTGGTGTTCGGCGTGAACAACAAGACCCGCGCCGTGGTGGGCACCGATTACCGCCCGCAGGAGGAGCGCCTGCAATCGCTGAAGATGCAGATTGCCGAGAACGCCGAGCCGCGCATCACCTTCCGCGACATACACGAATTGCATCATGCGGACGGCCGCGTGTTGCTGTTCCAGATTCCCGCCGCTCCGCGCGGTATCCCGATCGCTTGGAAGGGCCACTACTACGCCCGCGCCGGGGAAAGCCTGACCTCGCTGGGCTTGGACAAGCAGGACGAAATCCGCCGCCAGACCTTGGCCGTGGACTGGACGGCGCAAGTCGTGCCAGCGGCCACGCTGGACGATCTGGATGACACCGCCGTGCGCAAGGCGCGCGAGTCATTCGCCAAGAAGTACGCCAACCGCACCACCCTTGAAGAAGTGATGGGCTGGCCGCTGCCGACCTTCCTCGACCGCGCCCGGCTCACACAGGGAGGCCAGATCACCCGCGCCACTCTGCTGTTGCTCGGTAAGGCCGAATCCGCCTACCGGCTCTCACCGCACCCAGCGCAGATAACGTGGAGCCTGGAAGGCCCTGAACGCGCCTACGAGCACTTCGGCCTGCCTTTCCTGCTCAAGACCACCGAGCTCTACCAGCGGATCCGCAACATACAGCTGCGCATCCTGCCGCAGAACGAGCTGGTCCCCGTGGAAGTGCCCAAGTACGACCAGCGGATCGTTCTTGAAGCCCTGCACAACTGCATAGCCCACCAGGACTACACCCGCGATGGCCGCGTCGTGGTCACCGAGGAGCCGGACAAGCTGATTTTCGCCAATGAGGGCGGCTTCTACGAAGGCCAACCGGACGAGTACATCCAGGGCACCAAGATCCCCCGCCGTTACCGCAACCCGTTCCTCGCCCAGGCGATGGCCGAACTGAACATGATCGACACGATGGGCTACGGCATCCGCGACATGTACGCCGGCCAGGCCCGCCGCTACTTCCCGATGCCGGATTACGACCTGAGCGAGCCTGGCTCTGTGAAGATGACGATCTACGGCGGGGTGGTGGACATTGCCTATAGCCGCCTGCTGATCCAGAAGACCGATCTGCCGCTGGCCGACGTGCTGGCCCTGGACCGCGTGCAGAAGAAGCTGCCAATCCCCGACGAAGCCGCTGCCCGCCTGCGCAAGGCCGGGCTGATCGAGGGTCGCAAACCGAACTACTTCGTCTCCGCCATGGTGGCCGCCGCAACGGCCAGCAAGGCCGACTACATCCGCACCCGCGGTCAGGACGACGACTTCTACGCCAAGTTGATCACGGACTATCTGGCCAAGTTCGGCGAGGCCTCCCGTGCCGACATCAACAAGCTGCTGCTGGGCAAGCTGAGTGAGGCCCTGACCGAAAAGCAGAAGGGCAACAAGATCAGCTCCCTGCTGACCAAGCTCCGCCGGCAGGGAACGATTGTGAACGCCGGTTCAGATACCGCTCCCAGCTGGCAGCTTGCAGAGAGAAATTAGAAGTCCGGCAAAGAGACACCCCGAAAAGTCACGCAAATTCAGGCATTTACCCGGATCCGGGGCCCGAATTTCCAAAGAGGCTGCAAAGAGAAAGGCCCCGTACCGCATGAAGCTCAAATTCAAGACCCAGGCCTACCAGACCGCCGCCGTGCAGGCGGTCGTGGACTGCTTCAAGGGCCAGCCGCCGGCCAGCCCGGAGGCAATAAGCTACCGGATCGATCCCGGCAAGCAGGCCAAGGGCCAAACCATCGGCACCACACTCGGCAGCGGCGACGGCTTTCGCAATGCCGATTTGTTCCTCAGCGAGAAGCAGCTTCTGGACAACATCCAGATGGTGCAGCGCGGGCAGAACCTGCCGGTTTCCGACAAGCTGGTGAAGACCAAGGTGGCCGACATCAATCTCGATGTCGAGATGGAAACAGGTACCGGCAAGACCTTTTGCTACATCAAGACCATCTTCGAGCTGAACAAGCAGTACGGCTGGAGCAAGTTCATCATCGTGGTGCCGTCGGTTGCCATCCGCGAAGGCGTGGCCAAGTCGCTGCAAATCACGGCAGACCATCTGTTAGAGACGTACCAGAAGAAGGCGCGGTTCTTCATCTACAAATCCAAACAGTTGCACCAGCTGGAGAGCTTTTCGTCCGACGCGGGCATCAACGTGATGGTCATCAACGTGCAGGCCTTCAATGCCACCGGCAAGGACAACCGGCGCATCTACGAAGCGCTAGACGACTTCCAGTCGCGGAAGCCGATTGACGTCATCAGCGCCAACCGCCCGATCCTGATCCTGGACGAGCCGCAGAAGATGGAAGGCGGCAAGACGCTGGACTCGCTGGTCAACTTCAAGCCGCTGGCCGTGCTGCGTTACTCGGCCACGCACAAGACCACGCACAACAAGATCCATCGCCTGGATGCGCTGGACGCCTACAATCAGAAGCTGGTTAAGAAGATCGCCGTGCGCGGCATCACCATGAAGGGGCTGGCCGGCACCAACGCCTACCTGTACCTGCAATCGATCGACATCTCGCCCAAGAAGCCGCCGGAAGGACGCGTCGAGTTGGAGCAGAAGCTCAAAGGCGGCAGCATCAAGCGCATCGTACGCAAGCTGAAAAAGGGCGACAACCTGTTCGACCTGTCCGAAGGCCTCGACCAGTACCGCGAGGGCTATGTCGTCTCGGACATCAATGCAGTCACCGACACCCTCAGCTTCACCAATGGCGTAGACCTAGCCACCGGCGACGCCATTGGCGATGTAAACGAAGCCGCCCTGCGCCGGATCCAGATCCGGGAGACCATCAAGGCGCACTTCGACAAGGAACAGGCTCTGTTCCAGCAAGGAATCAAGGTGCTTTCGCTGTTCTTCATCGACGAAGTCGTGAAGTACCGTGATTACGGCCAACAGGACGAGAAAGGCGAATACGCCCACATCTTCGAAGAGGAATACGAGCTCTACCTCAACGAGGTTCTGGAGCTGGAAGAGACGCCGTGGACGAAGTACCTGAAGTCCATTGCCGTGGAAAAGACCCACAGTGGCTACTTCTCCATCGACAAGAAGAGCAAGCGCCTGGTCGACCCGGATGAAGAAAATCGCGGCGAGAACGCCGGCATGTCAAATGACGCCGATGCCTATGACCTGATCCTGAAGGACAAGGAGCGCTTGCTGTCCTTCGACACGCCGGTGCGCTTCATCTTCTCACACTCGGCACTGCGCGAAGGCTGGGATAATCCCAACGTGTTCGTCATCTGTACCCTCAAGCACAGCGACAACACAATCTCACGTCGCCAGGAAGTCGGCCGCGGCTTGCGCCTGTCCGTAAACCAACAAGGAGAGCGCATGGATGGCGGCAGCGTCCACGACATCAATGTGCTCACCGTAGTAGCAAGCGAGAGCTACAAGGACTTCGTGACTGCATTGCAGGCAGACATCAGCGCCTCGCTGTCCGCACGTGCCAGGATTGCGGACAAGACCTATTTCACGGGTAAGGTACTGAAGGCGCCGAACGGCGACGTGACGGTCACTGCCGACATGGCGACCGACATCGAGTTCTACCTGATTCAGAACGGCTACGTTGACAAGAAGCGCAACATCACCGAGAAGTACCATCAGGCAAAAAAGGAAGGTGCTATCGTCGAGTTGCCGGAAGAGCTGCTGCCGCATGCCGAGCAGGTGTTCCAGCTGATCGACAGCGTGTTTACGGAAGGGCAGATTCCGACGCCGGAGAACGGTCGAAATCTGAAGCAGCTGCTGCCAAACCAGAACTTCGAGAAGCAGGAGTTCAAGGCGCTCTGGCAGCGTATCAACCGCAAAGCAGCCTATAGCGTGCACTTCAACGGCGACGAGCTGGTCCGCAAAGCCGTGGACATGATCAACCACAAGGACGAAGGCCTGCGGGTCATGCCCTTGCAGTACGTCATCCAGGCGGGCGAACAGGAAGACGAAATCACCTACGACAAGCTGGACGACGGAAAGAGCTTCCGCATCTCCGAGAACAAGACGGAGAACCACCGCAGTTCAATTCACTCAGCCGTGCCCTACGACTTGATCGGCAAGATCGCCGAGGGTACACAGCTCACCCGTCGCACGGTAGCGGAGATCATCAAAGGGATGAACGTGGCGGTATTCGCCCAGTTCAGGACCAACCCGGAGAGCTTCATCGCCGAGGCTGTTCGTCTTATCAACGAGCAAAAGGCCACGGTGATCATCGAACACCTCGCCTACGACCCGGTGGACGACAGCTACGACTTGGACATCTTCACTGCCGGGCAGACAAAGCAAGACTTGAGCAAGGCCGGCGACAAGCTCCATCACCACATCTACGACTACGTCCTGACCGACTCCGATATTGAGCGTCAATTCGTCAAGGAGCTAGACACCAGCACCGATGTGGTGGTCTATGCCAAGTTGCCGAAGGGATTCTTCATCCCCACCCCAGTCGGCAACTACAACCCCGACTGGGCGATCAGCTTCAAGGAAGGCCAGGTCAAGCACATCTACTTCGTCGCCGAGACGAAGGGATCCATGTCCTCAATGGACCTGCGGGAGATCGAAAAGACCAAGATCAAATGCGCCCGCAAGTTCTTTGCCAACATGAACGAGCGGCTTGCCCCGAGCAATGTTCAGTACGACGTAGTGGACAGTTTTGGAAAGCTGATGGAAGTGGTGAAATAGGGAGATTATTCGTTCGTCGAGTGGTTTTAATTTTGCCATGGAGGGGACCTCAATAACATTTCGCGCAGTACATCGCCAAGCGTAACGGGCTTTGCACTGCTGGCAGCGCGTGAATTCAGGCCGTTCCGGCATTGGGCGCGGTGCGCGGTCACAGGACTGACATGTGTCACGTAGCGCGGCGCGGTGAATTTCACAGGCAAGGAGCCCATGCCAGTTCGCGCTCGATAGGCTTGGGGAGGGGATGCCGAGGCCTTCCTTTCGACACTTTCGCGATCAGTTCAGAATTGAGTGCCCGTCTGAGATTCCGCCGAGGAAGAAGAGGCGAAAGCTGTACTCGTGATGCGAGCATTGGTTAACCCTCATCCTCACGGATTCTGTTCAAGTCAGATTGGCCCTGAAGGCTCGGAGCAGGTCACTGGGTGGGGGAGTTTCGGAGGCTTAAGGTGGGGCACATACATTGCGAATGTGTGGCACGATAAGTAGGAAAGTCCAGGGTTAGTTGGCGTGTTGCTGACATTCCAATATCAGGGCGGGGAACGAATGGTGACGGATCTCAAGGATGAAAATTCATTGCGCGAGGCATGCAGGGTGGCGCAAGAGCGGCATCGGAGTCAGCGCCACCTGGATGATTGGCTGAAGAGGCTTGCTGAGTGGCTTCAGTATGTGGCCAGTGTAAATGAAGCGACTTTTACGAGCCCGAAATTCCAGAAGGAGCTGTGGGAGAACGAGACTGTGTCTGCCACCGGCCAAGGACACATCGACGTATCCCGCGTGATCGCCGATCCGGCAATCGCGCGCCAGCTGTGGGAGCTAAAGCAATCGCCCATCCCTACTGATCCGCAGGAATGCATTCAATGGTTTGCTAAGGCATGGGACGACATCGAAACGCGTGTTCGGGCGCTCACGGACCGTCGGCCACGATTAAAGATGTATCGCCTGTTTGCCTCCCTCTGGCCCCACCATTTCACGACCGTCGCGCACTTCCACAAGCTGCGCAGATTGGGGGGTGCCATAGGCCTGACTCCCGGACTTGAGCATCGTACGGCGTTGCATCAGCGCGTGCTTGATCGCCTTGCCGAGGTTACTGATCAGGCTGGAAGCGTTGAAGAGCAGATGACATTGCCTTGGTTGCTATTCGTGCACTTCATTCAGGACAAAAGCAGCGATGCCACGGAGGTCGCCGGAGATAAGGCTGGTGAGATCCAACTGAACCCGTTGCCCGCCAATCGCCGCCGCCGCGGCATGACCGGCATCGGCGGTGGGTTGTCGACTGTTCTTGGCATGCTCGAGTTCGCGAAGGATGGTTGCAAGCGCGAAGACTTCATCGAACATCTTCGTTCGCAAAATCCCACGCATACCCGCGCGACACTTAATACGAACCTTAACTGCCTCATGGCGGAATGGGGTGTCATTCGGGCAGAGGGCGACGAGCTGCAATTGACAGACCGCGGTGTGGCCCTGCTTGAAACGGGTGATCCAGAGGAAGTGTCGGATTGGATGCTCACCCGCATCCTTGGCTTCGACAATCTGTTGGTCATGCTGCGTGCCGGGCCAAGATTACTCACTGAGATCGTTGATTCATTGCAACGTGTAAATCCTGGGTGGACGACAAACTTCGCCCCCACAGCGCTGATCAATTGGATGCGCTACCTTAGTTTGGTGGAATCCGTGCCTGGTAAGCAAGTCCAGCTGACCGAAAGCGGTGAGGAATGGGCCGCTCGCGTGACTTGGGAACCCGACGTTCTAGCGCCCGCGCCAATGCTGTCTCCAACCACGGAGATGTTGGCCACGGCCTCTGAGGCCGCGTTGGCCACTACGCTGCCTTCGGTGGCCTCGATTTTGGCTACCTTCCCCAAGGACATCGCGTTCCCACTGCAACTCGTGGCCCGATTGCATGCAGGCCTTTGGGCGAATGCGCGCCGGCATTTTGCGGTCTTGACTGGCTTGAGTGGCGCCGGCAAAACTCAGCTCGCTCGCTGCTACGCGAGAGGCCTGCGAGGCAATGGCAATGCCGATGGTGCATTCGAGATCGTGCCCGTGCAGCCGGGATGGCACGACCCCTCGAGCTTGCTGGGTTACATCAGCCCCCTCAAGAACGACATCTACGTACGCACGCCATTTTTGGAGTTCCTTCTCCAGGCACAGGGCAACCCGGACCAGGCTTACACGATCGTTTTGGATGAGATGAACCTGTCTCACCCGGAGCAATACCTAGCCCCGATGCTGTCAGCGATGGAAACCGGCGAGCCCTTGCGATTGCACGCACAAGGCGAAGCCGTGGATGGCGTGCCGGCGAGCATCGCATATCCCGAGAATCTGGTTCTGATCGGCACAGTCAATATGGACGAGACCACACATGGATTGAGCGACAAAGTTCTCGATCGCGCAGCGGTCATCGAGTTCTGGGACATTGACGTGGATGTTTTCCCTGGCTGGTCAACCACGCGGCTGCCCACCGAACATGCCAGCCAGGTGCGCGAGGTCCTACGAACATTGGTCAAGCAGCTGCGTCCGGTCCGCCTGCATTTTGGATGGCGCACGATTGGCGATGTCATCGGTTACGTTGAAGCTGCAACCGACGGCGGCGTGCTGACAACGGAGGCCGCCTTGGATCACGCGATCTACGCCAAGGTGCTGCCAAAACTGCGGGGCGAGGACACGCCACGGTTACGCACAACCTTTGATCAGGTCGAGAGCACCTTGCGCACGCGCAATCTTATCGAGTCCGCTGAAAAGGTCGCCGAGCTGGCACAAGATTTGCGTCATCTGGGCAGTGCGCGCTTCTGGCGTTGAACCAATGGTGGCATTGCGTTGCATCGACCAAGCGAATGTCAGCCAAGAGCTTCTGCCCGATGTCACGGTGCCTGGGTTTCGGGAGCTTGGCACATACTTTTTTATCGCCCCGCTGGATGGCGTTGATCTGTATATCGACGAGGCGCCTGCGGAAGCCGTCCAGGTCGGTGGCCAGTCGGGCTGGCGATGGACACCAGGCTTTTATGCAGGCGTGGTGGTCGCCGAATTACTCAGTCATAGTGGACAGCGTCTGGCGGAGTACCGTCTTGATGTCGGTCCTGAAGGCAGCAAGCTTGGTGAAGGGGTCTTCCACACGTTGCTGGAGGAACTTCGTGCCTTTGATCCGGCGCTCCTACTCGGCACCGAGGCGGCACAAGCCAGTATCGGTGTGTCCGGTGAGGTGACTTCGCCGCTTCTGGCGTACGCGCGTCTGCGGCGGAACGGTGATGCCCTGCAGGCCGCCTTGCGAGCCGTGATGGGCCATCCCTTGACCCGGCTGCAGTGTGACCGCGCCCTAGTTCCGGCCCATCACGTACGACGACTCGATGTCGCATCGGCCGTCAGACTACTGCGACATCCGGCGACAGTCGCGTACTTGAACGATGATGCCGGTGAATTGAATGAGAAGACGCCACTAATCGAAGTTACGCAGTCCACCGACACCGTCGACAATCCCGCAAATCGGGCTTTGGTCGCGGTCATGCTGTCGGTGCGGCTACGTTGCCAACATGTGGCTGATGCACTCGCGGTACTAGCGCGAGTGGACGAAAAAGCTGGCACTAGGACACCGTTGCAGCCTCGCTTGGCCCGAAAGTTGGCGTACCTAGACGGGCTGTCGAAAGCTCTTGCGCGCTTACTCAAAGGCGCCCCTTTCGCTTTGACTACCCGCGCCGAGGTGACTGCCGCCGGCTTGAACGCCATCTCTGCCCATCCCGCCTATGCACGTGCCTATCGGTTCGCTTGGTCGTCACTCCGTGGAGGCGTAGCTGGCGATTTGGCCGATGAGCAGACTTGGTTGAGTCCAACTTGGGAGATCTACGAGCGTTGGTGCTTTGCCCAGGTGGTGCAGTGCCTTCGAAAGCAACGACCGGATCTAAGCTGGACAACGCACTATCCGACGACGCGGAACGACTGCATCCGAGTGGTGGGGGCGGGCGATGGCGTACAGATGGAAGCGTGGTTGCAGCGTCGATTTCGAGCGGGTGACAGTACGCCGACCGGGTTTCGCAGCATTTCCGCCGAACTTCACCCCGATATCGTGATCACAGTCGATGACCGTGGTGTACGCAGGATGTTTGTACTCGACGCCAAGTACCGCACCAGTCGGATCAATGTTCTGGACGCTATGCGCTCGGCACATCTCTATCAGGACGCATTGCGTTGGGACGAGGCGCGACCGGTGTGCTCGTTGTTGCTGGTTCCCCGTGGTGGCGGCGCGCCTTGGTTGGAGGCGCCTGAATTCCATGCCGCTCACCAGGTCGGGGTCCTCCCTTTAGCGCCGGACACGCGCTTGGGTCTCAGTGTGGCGCTGGACCGCTGGCTATCTACCTCCACTTTTGGGGCCTTCTAAAAGTGGGGGGATTACCGAGCAAGTCAAACAGTCGCATGGCTTTTATCCTCGGTAGTGACGAACCATGCACGCATTGGCTTGCTCGCCCAGGTGTACCCGATTGGGGCGAAGAGACGAAGAGGCGGGTAGATCCAAAGGCTTCTCCAGAAGAACCGCGTAGTCGGTGGTCAGTAACGACGGGGCCAAGGCCGCGGTGTTCTTGGGCGTGACCCAGAGCAACCCGTAATCGAGGAGCGTGTGGAGATCAGCCCGCAACAACAAGCCATTGTCCAAACGGTTGGTGTACTCGCCCTTGTAGGGCAGCACGAGCGCCGCCTCCAATACCTCCATCGCCGAGCACCTAGTGATGGCGCAACGGCCACCGTAGGCGTCCAGCAACTTGGCGAGAAACAACGGTTGGCCCCTTGCGCTGGGCCACCGCATGCATCGCCCACACCCGGGCGACGTGAGTGCTGTCCAACGGAGCATTGAAGGCATCGGCCTGCGTTTCCGCCTCCGCCTTGGCTTGCTCTCCCATCGCCAACGGAGCCGCTTGCCACTTCCACGCGCCCATCGACAGCAGATCCCAATGTCCGTACTGGGCCGGATTGAACAGCACGTAGCGGATGCGCCGCGGCGGGCCAACCTCAACTACTTTGAACAGCCGATCGTGCGGATGGTCCTAGTCGCTTCGCCAGTTCGTGCGGGCGTAGTTGTAGTGAATCCGGCTGGCGCTGTTTACCGTGAAAAACTCCAAGTCGGCACGGTCATTGCCCAATGGATCGGTGGGAAACCGCTCGCGGTCCGAGGCTTCCACCTCTGCCAAGGTTGCACGGCCCAACTCGGCGATCGCCGCAACCGCCCGCCAATAATTCACCCCATCGCGCTTGGCGCGTGTTGGAGCCATCGACTAGGCCCTCTGTGTCAACGTGCGGTCGGGATCCAGTGTCTCCCAGTAGTGCTCGCCGTTGAGGTGCTGTAGGGCGCTTTCAAAGGCGGGCAGCAGCGCCGGGTTGCTCATCAGGTGCGCGCGAGCCATCGACAGAAAAGCCTCGCGATCATTCAGTATCCCAGCCGCCTTCAAGTCGATGGCCTGTTGAATGTCAGGGTGGTCATGGGAGCCCACGTGCTTGAAGTTGGGCAAGAGGTGACGTTCGATCCTTGGCTCCTGGGAGGAGGGCTGCTCGCCAAGCACGCAGAGAAGGCCGGCCTTGGATTGTTCAAATATCGCCCGAAATGCTGGGCCTCTGGCTTCCAAATCCTTCTCTAGGTCCACGGATTGCTGAGCAGACTGAAGCGCCGCTTCTATCACCGTTCTTTCTGCGTGGATCTGTCGCGACAGCTCTGCCGTCGCTGACTGCAGCACGCGTGCCCGGTCGATGTTATGCGTGAGGTCTTCCAGCGCCTGGTTCAGTGTGCTCAAGAATGACCTCTGAGGTCGGGAGGAATTGAATTGGGGGGATGCATGGCGAGGCGCAGTAGTGCATGACATTGTAGGTTCGTTGGAACATGCAATGTTCGGTTGCTTGGCTTGTGTGCCGATTCGAAGCGGGGCCACGGGGAGTTATCCCGTTCCTCGCCGCTTTGGTTTGAAGCTGCATACGGGAAAGTTGGAGCAGGAGTGAAACTCCCCATAAGGGCCCGTGCGCAGCACCAGCACCCCTTGCTTGCAAGCCGGGCACGCTTCTTCCTTGACGGTTTCGCCATCGGCGTCGGTAATCTCCAGGACACCGTCTTCCTCCAGCTCCCGAAGAAACATTGAGCGCTGACCGCGAGCGGTAAACATCGCCACGGTGCGCCTGGCCCGGGTCAGGGCCACGTAGAACAGCCGGCGCTCTTCACTCAGGAGGAACGTGTCTCCCTCGGGCATCGCCAGGGCCAACACCGGATCATCGGTGCGCGTGTTGGGAAAACTTCGCCGACGCGGCGCGCTGATCATCTCAGGAAGGATGACGTAGTCCGCTTCGCTGCCCTTGGAGCGGTGGATGGTTAGGAAGGAGACGTCCACCCAGCGGTTGAACCGACTCTGCCTTATGGGCACATACTGCCGGTCGGCGTTGTAGCGGCCCAGGACGTAAACCGACACCTTGCCGTTTCGCCCCGGAAGGATCGTGCCATCGCGCACGCCGCCGGCCAGGCTCACCACGAAGCGGTCGATTGCATCGGCCAACTGGTCCTTGCTGTCCACCTGGAACGCTCGGAGCACTGGGCCTTGGGCAGGGGTCGCGGAATGCACGCGCTTGGCGATCTGCCCCGGATTCTTGGAGACAAACGCACTGGAGACGTCGCACAGAGCCTGGGGGCAGCGGAACGTTTGCTCCAGCTTGAGTACCTGGCCGTGGCCAAACCACTGGCGAAAGCCGGTCATCACAGACACGTCCGCGCCGGCAAAACGGTTAATCGACTGCCAGTCGTCGCCGACGGCGAAGAAGAAGCGGCCCTTGTCTTGGACCAGTGCACGGCACAACCTGGCCCGGGCGCGTGAGGCATCTTGGAATTCGTCGGCCATCACCAGATCGTAAGGCGATTCCACGCGCCCGCTTTCCAGGTGGCCGGCGGCGAGGTTGAGCATGTCCTCAAAGTCGATGCCACCGTCGATCGCCAAGGCGTGGTCCCACGCCGCCATCACCGGAACGACGATGTCCAGGAACATCTGGTGGCGCAGCTTGAAGGTGTCGGCAGGCATGGCGTCCAGTCGCTGCTGCAGGTCCGAAGCGCTCAAGCCATTACTCTTGGCGTGGCTCATGAACGTGCGCACTAGCCCAATGAGCTCGACCGATTCCATGGGCTTTTGACCCTCCTTGGGAATTTCCCGGTCGGGGTTGGGGTCGAGCACCAAGCCACGGGCGGTCAGTTCGCGCTCCAGGCGGTCCAGATCGTCGCCGTGGCGCAACCCGTGGCTGGTGGTCTCAAACAGCGCGGTCCCTTTGTCCGCGTGGAGCTGCCGCTTCCAAATCACTCCTTCCAGGTAACCTTCGAAGTGCGTTGGCGGCACGCCGTCTGCGTTGAGCGCGAAGTGCTCGTGGAATAGGTCCAGATCGGGGTAGTAGAAATCGGGCTTGTATTGTCGGTGCGTTTCGTCGGCGGTGCGGTGGGGGTAGGGGCCCTCGTAGCGGTAGTTGACCCCGTTCAAGAAGAGCAGGTTGGCGATCATCGCCTCTTCCATGCTTTTCACCCGCTCACCGCGGTTGGTGACCAGCGCGCCCTTGCCCTGGGCGTCCCACACGTCCGCCGGCTCCGAGGCACCAAACGCTGGGAGGTCCTTTCCAAAGACGAAGCGGAATAGGTCCCACTGGCGGCGGAACGTCGGACAACGGTCTTTGAGCTGGTCCACGATGTCGGTGAGCTTTCGCACCCCACCGGCCGCGTCGGTGGCCCAATCGGGAATGTCGGGCTTTTCCCCGGTGGCCTTGCCGATGAGGCGCAAGCCCAGCGCGTGGAAGGTGGAGGCTTCCACGGTCACCTCCGTCATGCCCAGGCGCTCAAACGCCAAGGCTGCGCGGTCCTTGAGCTCTTCGGCGGCCTGCTTGTTGAACGCCAGCAGGACGATCCGTTCGGGGGCCACGAACCCTCGGTGGATGGCATACGCCGCCTTAGCGACCATCGTCGACGTCTTGCCCGAGCCGGCCGAGGCCACCACCTGCACGCGGTTGTCGAAGCACACCACGGCCCTTGCCTGTTCCGGGGTGAGCGGTTTGCTCTCCACCCGATCCAGCAAGTCTTTGCAGGCCACCAACTCGTGTTTCACATGGGCGGCGTTGAGCGCGGCCCAGGCTGGGCGGTGGTCGGTTTCCCATGCAGCCAACGAGCGCTCGATCGCCTGGGCCGTCGGCCCCAGCCGGACCGCCACGCCCGGCTTCTTCAAGCGAGCCCGAAGGGCGGCATAATCAACCCTAGGGCGGGCCGCCAGGACGTCGGCCTGTTGTTCGTGGGTGAACCAGCGGCGCCGCTCCGAACAGGCTTGCTCTTGTTCTGTCTTGTAGTCCAGCCATGTATTGATTTTATGGTGCTCGCCCTTGAGGAGCTCCACGTCCTCGCGCAGGCGCTTCTCCGTCAATGCAATGCTCAACGCCTGAACCAAAGTAGCGCCTTGGGCGTTTGGCAATCCATCGGTCTTCACTTCCCGGTTCTGCCCCGGGTGAAATGTGATGTCGGTCCAGAAGGTGCCGGCGTTGACGCGGTAAGTGGTTTCGTTCTCGACGTTGACCCGATGGGTGCGCCCGTTCAACGCCAAAGAGAGCTCCAAGCCCTCCAAGCGCAAGTGCCACTCCGATGACCCGGTTACGTGCCGGCCCACCCACGACGGGCCCCATTCCTTTGCCATTCCTTGTCCCACATGTTCCTTGGAAATGCCGGTGGGGATGCGTCACCGTACCGACGGTTCCATGATAATCGCTTGACCTATCTTCTATTTGAATTTATTTCAGACCCTTAGTACTACGCTGAAGCAGGATCCTCCTGCTTTGCGTGTGCGCCTCGCATAGGCGTATCGCTTCGAGTACAAGATATGAAAGATAAGTCCGAGTTCCTCTACTGCGTCTTCATCGTGGCTGCGGCCATCTTGTCGGCCGTAGCCCGTTGTTCGTTCACCCGCCCGGACCAGTTCGGCCGGGATTCCTACGACTAAACCAACAATCCAGATAGACCCACAAGGCCCGGCATTGTCCGGGCCTTGTGCGTTATGCCGTCTATGAAAGGAGACCGAGATGCATCACGTTGAAACCATGGCCTATGCAGGCCAAGTCCCATGGCATGGCATCGGAAGCCAGTTGGCTCCAGGGCAGTCCATTGAAGTATGGCGCGAACGCGCCGGGATGAACTGGTCCTTGGAGGAGGCTGAAGTGCGATTCGCCGCCGAGGCTGAAGATCAGTATCCGGTGCGGGCATTCCCCGGGCAGAAGGTGCTTTATCGCTCTGACACCAAGCGACCTTTGGCCGTGGTGTCCAAGCGCTATCAAGTGGTCCAGCCGCGGGAGATCCTTGAGTTCTACCGCGACCTGACGCGCTACAGCGGATTCGAGTTGGAAACTGCGGGCGTGCTTCGTGGAGGGCGGAAGTTCTGGGCATTGGCCCGTACTGGGCAGGGTGTGGCCCTAAAGGGTCAGGATCAGTGGACCGGCCAGAGTTCTGTAGACACTCAGTTGCCGCTCTGCGCGTAGCGCCTTTCAAACTCTACCGGTGACACGC